>JADFJZ010000254.1 GCA_022565195.1 Planctomycetota bacterium
CTGTCTTTCTCAACCAGGGCGACGGCACCCTCGGTGCGGCGGCTCACTTTCCGTTCGGCTTGGCCTGGAACGACCACCCCGCGATCACCGCCGGTGATATCGACAAAGACGGTGATGAAGATCTCGTGCTGACCCATATCTGGGCGACCGACGCGTCCGTAACGGTTCTGCCGAATCTGGGAAACGCGGTCTTTGGTCCGGCGATTGAGTATCCGCTCAACGGAGACTACCCGTACGCGGTGACACTAGCTGATCTTGACGGCGACAGCTACCTCGACATGGCGGTGCTGACCTGGGAGCT
Source organism: Planctomycetota bacterium (assembly GCA_022565195.1). The sequence continues at coordinate 302 of JADFJZ010000254.1, forward strand.
GGAAGACGTACCGGCGGCGGGCGGGTTTCTGCGGGTGCTGCTGAACAACGGCGACGGTACGTTCGGCGCCTCCAGCCCGTACCAAGTCTCTGGACACTGGGCGGGCCCTTGGATCCCGATGTCGGTCGCCGCGGAAGATCTCGATGGCGACGGAAACGCCGATCTGGTCGTGTCGGCTACGCATTTGCACCAGCAGAACACTTCGGTGAACCAGAACTCGTCGGTGGCCGTGTTCCTCAATCTCGGCGGCGGTGTGTTTCAGTCCACGCCGGCCGTGTACGACAACCCCTGGCTCAACTACTTCCTCTCGTTCCCGCAAGAACCATGGTCGCAGGTGCGCCTGGCCGGCTTCGACGGGGACGGCGACGTCGATGTGGCGGCCACGAGCGAGCCACATCGAGCGGTCTGGATGTTGCTAAACGACGGCACAGGGGCGCTCGTGAACTTTCCCGTAACGCGTTACCTGGCGGTGCGATGGAACATGAGGTCGTTCGCTGTTGATGACTTCGACGGCGACGGCGACGTGGACATCGCCGCGGCCGACTCGAAAAAAGACGAAGTTGCCATCCTCTTCAACGTCGGCTCCGAACTGATGCCCCGACCCTGCCCGGCGGATCTTGACGGCAACGGCGAAGTGGGGGCGTTTGATTTGGCCCTGCTGCTCGGCAGTTGGGGTCCGTGCGACGGCGACTGCCCGGCGGACCTCGACGACAGCGGCAGCGTCGGCGCCTTCGATCTGGCACTGCTGCTGGGAGCATGGGGAGCGTGCGAATGACGGGAGAATTGCGGATTGCAGATTGCGGAATGCGGATTGGAAGATGAAGAACTTACCGCAGAGCACGCTGAGAACGCAGAGCGGAGAAGAGAAGTACGAAGTACGAATTACGAAAGAAGAGAGTTAGGCCACAAAGACAGAAAGACACGAAGGACGGAATGAGTGAAGAGTATCTAGTGAAGAGTGAAGCGAAATCCGAGTCACCAGTGACGAGTCACCCGCGACAAATTGCTACGCGCGAGTTCCCAGACCCGGCTTTCCCTCGCTTCACGCTTCACGAGCGACGCTTCACGTATCTTGGTGCCTTGGTGCCTTAGTGGCCTAATTCTCTTTCTTTACTGGCTACTCGCTACTGACTACAGTCTTGGAACTTACGTCTTCTTGCGCCGGCGGCTGGGCCGTTTTGTCCGGCCGTTGCCCAGCGTCTCCACTGCGGCAACGTGGAGCAGAGGGATGAAGGCGTGCCGATCGGAATTGGGATGGGCGATGAACAGCTCCGATCGCATCACCACCACCAGGGCGGGATTGCGCACGACATATGTGTGGCCGCTCGTAACCCGTACGCGGAAGGGTTGGAACGGTTCGCGAGCGAGCTTCTCGCGGATGTTGGCGCCGGTGGTCATACGACCATCGTATCCGCCTGCCAGGCGAGATACAACCGGGAATTGGATGTGGGCGTTCAGGCGTTGGGAGTTTGGGCGTTTCGATTTTTCGACGTTTCCTCTGCGGCTTGAAGTGCTCGCCCTACGCGACACTCGGCGGATGCCGTCGTCGCCGCCCGCTTGCCATGATTCGGGCGCTTGCATTAAGATTTAGGCGATTCCTCCACCGTTTCACTTGCATTGATCAACAGGTTGGAAAGGAAAAACAATGTCAGAAGATTCTGCAATCAGCTCGACGTTGAGTGAGACTCGCAGGTTTCCACCCGCAAAGTCCTTTACCGCGGCGGCGAACATCAAATCGCTGGACGAATACCGCACGATGTACGAACGATCGATTCGGGAGCCCGAGGCCTTCTGGGCGGAAATCGCCGAACAGCATCACTGGTTTGAGAAATGGAGCACGGTTCGCGACTGGAAACGGCCCGACGTCAAATGGTTCGTCGGCGGCAAAACCAACCTGGCCTACAACTGTCTGGATCTGCAAATCGACCGCGGCCGAGGCGACCACCCCGCCATTCTGTGGGAAGGCGAACCCGGCGACGTGCGAACCCTGACGTATCGCCAATTGAGAACCGAAGTGTGCAAGTTTGCCGGCGTGCTGAAGAAACTCGGCGTCTGCAAAGGCGACTGCGTTACGCTCTACATGCCGATGGTTCCGGAGCTGGCGATCGCGATGCTGGCTTGCGCCTGGATCGGCGCGCCGCACAGCGTCATCTTCGGGGGCTTCAGCGCGACCTCCATCGCGGATCGCATGGCCGACGCCGACAGCAAGATCATCATCACCGCCGACGGCGGCTGGCGCCGCGGAAAAATCGTGCCGCTCAAAGACACGGTCGATGAAGCCATTCAAATGGGCGGCCCGGTGGAGACCGTGATCGTTTACCAGCGGGTCGAGAACGACATCAAATGGCACGAAGGACGCGATCACTGGTGGCACGAGTTGATGGCGGACGCCACCGACGACTGCCCCGTCGAGCACTGCGACGCCGAGGACCTGCTCTTCATCCTCTACACCTCCGGCACGACGGGCAAGCCCAAAGGCATCATGCACACCACCGGCGGTTACATGGTCTTCACTGCCCTGACCTCGAAGATGATCTTCGATCTCAAGCCCGATGATGTTTATTGGTGTACCGCCGACATTGGCTGGGTCACTGGCCACTCCTACGTGGTCTACGGCATCCTGCAGAACGGCGTGACCAGCCTGATGTACGAGGGCGCCCCGAACCATCCCGACTGGGGGCGCTTCTGGGAGATTGTCCAGAAGCACAAGGTCAACATCTTTTACACCGCCCCGACCGCCATTCGGGCCTTCATGAAACAGGGGCGCGAAATACCCGACAAGTTTGATCTTTCATCCTTGCGGCTGCTCGGCTCAGTCGGCGAGCCGATCAACCCCGAAGCTTGGATGTGGTATCACGAAGTGATCGGCCGCGAGAATTGCCCGATCGTCGATACTTGGTGGCAGACCGAGACGGGCGGCATCATGATTTCGCCGCTGCCGGGAATCGTCGAAACGAAACCGGGTTCTGCCACTCTGCCGTTTTTCGGCGTGGAGCCGGCCATCGTCAATCGCGACGCCAGCAAAGTGCCTCAGGGATCGGGCGGACTGCTCGCGATCAAGCAACCCTGGCCGGGCATGCTTCGAGGGATCTATGGTGACCACGACCGCTACGTGAAGACCTATTGGTCGGAGATTGACGGCTGCTACTTCACCGGCGACGGCGCGCGGCGTGACGAGGACGGATACTATTGGCTGATGGGTCGCGTGGACGACGTCATCAATGTTTCGGGCCACCGCCTGGGCACGGCGGAAATCGAATCGGCGCTGGTCTCGCATCCCGCCGTGGCTGAAGCTGCGGTGGTGGGCATGCCGCACGAAATAAAAGGCACGGGCATCGCCGCATTCGTGACCGTGACCAGCGAGACGACCCCGTCGCCCGAACTCAAGACGGATCTGCTCAAGCATGTGACGAAGGAAATCGGCGCAATCGCCCGGCCGGATCAGATTCGATTCACGGATTCGCTGCCCAAGACCCGCTCCGGAAAGATCATGAGGCGTTTGCTGCGAGAATTGGCCTCCGGCGGCGAGGTCAAGGGCGACACGACAACATTAGAAGATTTCACAGTCATCGCCAACCTGCGCGAAGACCAGGAGTCCTAACCCTAATACTTCATGCCGCAGAGACCGCGGAGAGCGCAGAGTGTTGTTGGCAAAGAAGTTGCGGCCGAATTCGAGCGAGCGTTGCTTCGACAGTGTGTATCACGT
>JADFJZ010000255.1 GCA_022565195.1 Planctomycetota bacterium
GCTGGTCAGTACCATCGTCGTGCCGCACCGCTTCGGGCCGGAGAATGACTATCGATTGAGTTTGAAGGGTCAGAAAGTCGAAGGCTGGCAAGTGAATCGGCATTTCGTGGCTGTCCCGCCGGGGGCCAGCGCCATGCACGTCTCGCTGACAGTGCCCGACGAGCAGTTCAGCGACATGCGCATCCGTGCGCTGTTTAAGCCGAACGGCGATCGCGTCAGCGGCCGTGATTTGCGATTGCGGTCGCGCGATCAAAAGACGGCGGGGCGGCGGACGGTCACGGACGATCTTGTACCGGGCGTGTGGGAGATCACCACCAACGGCAATCGGCCGGACGAGACTTCGCACTATGATCTGGAGGTGCGCTTCAGCGGCGTGCAGGCGGATCCGCCGGCGATCAGCGGCTGGAAGCATCCCGAAGGTGGTTTACCCAGCGGCAGCCTGACGCTGACGCAACTTTTCGATTCGCCGGTGCCCATCAAAGCCAGCGGGAAGATCGAAGGCTACCAAGTCAGTTTCGACAAGGAATTGACTCCGGAGGACGACATTGCCAAGCGGAGCATCAAGTTCAATCCGGAAATCAAGGCAGTGCGGATCGAGGTGGAATTCAGCGAGATCGATTTCGCCCGGTTCACCGACGTGGCGGTCAACGTCTTCGACGGCGACGGCGTGGCCATCGCGAAGAACGGCCTGAACTATCGCACATTGACCATGACGGCAAACAACCCGGACCCGTCGAAAAAGAGCATCAGTTGCGATCTGGAGGTGCAGGCGGCGTTCACGGACGACAATCCCGACATCAAAGCCAAGGCCAATATCAAGATCACGTATCTCTACGCCGAGCCGATCGACATCACCGTGAGCGGGGCCGACACGCTGTATCCCGGCGTGGCCCGCAAGCTAGAATTCAAGCTGGCCTCCGCACCGCCCGAAAGCCCCAAGAAGACGACGACCGTGGGCTCTATCCAAGTGACGCACAGCGGGACTGGAGATGAAGTAATCAGCGTGCCGATTCGGAAATAATGGCGTGGACCATCCCGGAATCTCGTATTGTATGTGAAAGGGCCTGTCGGTATGTGTTCAGCGTGCAGTCGCAACTGGGCGGCTGCTAAACGGCAAGCCGGGGGCCGGCGATCTTCGAACGGGAAGCGTCGTACATTTGAAATGAAATTCGATTCAGTATGAAGCTCAAACAGTCCATCCTTGAAGCGCTCGCTCTACTCATGCTGGCCTGCGTCGTGGGCCTGGGTTTTAATGCTCGGCGCAGCGCCGGGCTGGTGCTGACGCGCGACTATTTCCCCGTGCTGACTGACCCGCAAGGCGACGACCCGGGCGATGCACCGATTTCCAACGAAGGCCAGCTTCCGCAGCACGGTTTCCAAGTCGTGAGTTTGTCCGAAGCGCTGGAGTATTACAGCCGCGGGGAATCGTCGATCGTGTTTATCGACGCCCGCGACGACGCCACCTATGAAAAGTGCCACATTCCCTCCGCCATCCAGTTCGATTACTACCACCCGGATGACTACATCGGCGAGGTGCGCGACTTCGCCGCTGACGCCGAGATCGTGATCATTTACTGCAACGGCGGAGAGTGTGAGGACAGCATTCAGACCGCCCGATATTTGACCGAGGAGATCGAAGATCCCCTGTCTTTCGAGATCGTGTACGTTTTTGAAGGCGGCATCCAGGCATGGTATGAGGCCGGCAACGAACGCGAACCGGAGAACTGCGAACCGTGACTGACACGCCGACGCTTCCCGATGCCATGCCCGAGCTGGGCCGCAAGCTCCGACCGCGTGATTTTGTGCTGCTGTTCGCCCGGCTGGTCGTCGGCGTGCTGATGATCTACGTGAGCATCGGCAAGCTGCAGGATCCGGTCGCGTTTCTGAAGGTAGTCAAGCAATATGAGATTGTTCCCGTGCAGTGGCACGTGGCGCTCAATTCGATCGCGGTGATCGTGCCGTGGATCGAACTGCTCGGCGGGGCGGCCCTGCTTGTGGGCGTCGGTTTGCGCGGTGCCGGGGCTGTGATGTTCGGCATGTTGATCGCGTTTAGCACTGCGATCACGATGCGGACGCTTCATATCATGGACGCTGAAGGACTGCCGTTTATGAAAGTGAAGTTCGATTGCGGCTGCGGAACCGGCGAGCAGATCATCTGGCTCAAGCTGCTCGAGAACACCGGCCTGATCTTCCTGGCGCTGCTGATCACGCTCTCAAAATCGCGGTTCCTGTGTCTGTCGCGATGGGTTTTTCGGGCCAAAGCGCAGCAACGGATCAGCGAGCCTCAATCTTCCTGACTGTGGAGATCTTCGATGATCTCCAGCAGTTCCGCTTCTCTCTGATCCGCTTGGGCTTTGCTCTCGTCATGCCGTTCCTCTTCCTCATTCAGAAGCCGTATGGCATGGCCCACGTCTTCTCGCAGTCGCCTGAGCCGGGTCTCTCCGGTCATGTAAAACGTCACCGATAGTGTCGCCAGAGCGAGGATCGCGCCGACAGCGATGATCACCACGGAGAGATTCCTGATCAGAAAGCGCTGCAACACATACCCTGCCGTGGGTTTGTGGCACCGAAGTGGCCGATGCTGCCGGCGGCGACGGAGGTCGCCGGCGATTTCCGCGACGTGGCGATAGCGTCGCCGAGGGTCCGGCTCCAGGCAGTGCTCAACAATGGCAGCCAGATCGCGATCGACTTTGGAATTCAGCCGGCGCACAGGCGTGAAGGGCGTGGCCAGGACGTGCTGGCGGTACTGGCTCAGCCGCTCGTGGATATCCGGTAATTGAGTAAGCGTTTCTCTGAGATCCGAGTGCGAGTGCGGCGGTTGGCCGGTCAGCAGGGCGTACATCGTCGCGCCCAGGCCGTAGATGTCCCAGCCGACCGACGGGTCGGGCGGAGCCTCGTTGGCACTCGCTACCACCGCCTGCTCCGGCGCCATGTAGTTCAGTGTTCCCAGTGCTCGGGCGGCCTCGCCCTGCAAATGCGACTGCCCGAAATCCACCAGCCGCACATTGTCCTCTTCGTCCAGCAGTACATTGGCCGGCTTGATGTCGCAGTGCAACAGGCCCTTGCCGTGCGCAAAATCCAGCGCCTGGACGAGTTGCTCGAGCCAGCGCGCGGACCGCTCGATATCATCGGCCGGGCATCCCTCACGGCAGAGTTTGGCCAGCGAGCCGGAGCGCAGCAAAGCCATGACGTAAAACGGCGGTTCGTTTTGCAGGTTGGCGTCGAGCAGCGTCACGATATGCGGGTGCTCGGCCACGCGCAGAAGCCGATCCACCTCGCGCTGCAAGTAGCGCCAATCCAAGCGCCCGGGGCTGGTGAATATTTTGATGGCGACGTCCTGGCCCGCCCCCACGCGGACCGCCTGCCAGACCTGCCCGTAGGCCCCCACGCCCAGCCGGCGGGTCACCACGTATCCGGGCAGACCGTCCTGCGGGTCAAATGGAGTGTCGGACTGAGGACCCTCCGCCGGATTCGGCGCCCGCGACAACGTCGCCGTGGGCTGGTCGACAGTGTGCCCGGCGGTCGCAGCCGCCTCCGAAGCGTTGTGCGGGGATTCGTGCGTGTCGCCTTTCTTGACCGTCATCAGGTTAGCGCCTCTATCTTAGTGTATCCGCAGCAGGGCCGGCAGGGAGACCCTTTTGAGGGCTAGGAAGTGTTCGGGGGCATTTCATACAAAAGAAATGGGAGAATCCCGCCAATGTTCAGGCCGGATCCTCCCATGTGACCGTCGATTCCAAATCGTCCTACGCGCCCTGTGCGGTGAAACCGTCGGCTCGTGCGGCTCGCGATTTCATCAATTAGGCCAGGCCAAGTCCCCTAGCTTCTCATCGTAGTACCTACCCACGTCGTAAGGCGTCACCCAAATGACGCTGGAAATCCCGTCGGCCCACAGGGCCGGTATTTTTCGTATGGGCCCGCCGCCGGTGCTCTCTTCGCGGAACAGCACCGGAGTGATCGACGTACCGTGGGAATCCG
>JADFJZ010000256.1 GCA_022565195.1 Planctomycetota bacterium
TGAATCGAGCACGGGCCGACGACCATCATGAGCGTGCTGGCAAGTGGCCGACGAAGCGGTCGGGCGTAGTGCGTGCCGCACCTAATGAGAACTGGCTCAAGATCGCCAGCGCCATGCGGGTTGGTTGTCGTGGGTTCCCGGGTGGGGGGTCGCTCACAGGACTCCTCGCGGATCGGCGCGGCGCCCGGCATCCGCTGCGCCTTCCTCGGCTGACCGTTCGACAGATCCTGGCCTGGGCTGATGTACATCACAGGCGAACGGGCAAATGGCCGACGGGAACCTCCGGGCCGTTACGCGATCGCAGAGGACAACTAACCGGTGAGAGCTGGACGACCATCGAGGACGCACTGAACAGGGGTCGCCGGGGGCTTGCAGGTTGTACGACCTTGCCCGTGTTGCTTGCCAGGCACCGCGGCCCCCGACTCAGTTCGGACTCGCGGCGACTGACCATCAGACAGGTCATGTTGTGGGCAGACGCATACCACAACCGATCGGGCAAATGGCCCACCGTACAGTCCGGCCGCATAGCTGGATCAGCCGGCGAGACGTGGCGAACAGTTGACTTGGCCCTGAGGGAGGGTGCCCGTTGGCAGGTCGAGGGAACGACACTCGCCGAGTTGCTGGGCCGGCGCCGCAACGAGCAACATCCCAGCAAACTGCCTCGCTTGACGATCAACCAAGTCTTGACTTGGGCCGACGAACACCACCGGCGGACCGGCTGGTGGCCGAAAGCCGGGGCCGGACGCATACCCGGATCATGCGGCGAAACCTGGAGCATAATCCACTCGGCCTTGATGGAAGGGGGCCGCGGATTTGGTCGGCGTTCGTCGTTGCCGCAGTTGCTCGAAGAGCGGCGCGGCGTGCGGAACATGCAGCATTTGCCGCGTCTGACCATCAAACAGATTCTGAAGTGGATCGACGCCCACCGCAAGCGTACCGGCCGATGGCCGAAACCGCGCTCCGGCGCCATCCCCCGCTCCGGCGGGGAGACTTGGCAATCGGTGCAGGGTGCTTTGTTTATCGGATTGCGCGGGCTTCGACCCGGGATCACGCTGGCCAAGGTCTTGGACCAGCACCGCGGCGTGCGGAATATGGGCGACTTGCCCGCGCTGAAAGTGCATCAGATCCTGCGCTGGGCGGATGCGCATCGCAAGCGCACCGGCAAGTGGCCGACGAAACACAGCGGCCGGGTGCCCGGAGCGCCCGGGGAAAAATGGTCCGCGATCGATGTGTCGTTGGCCGAAGGACTGCGAGGCCTGCCCGAAGGATGGTCGTTGCCCCGGCTACTGAGCAAGCACCGTGGTTACCGCAACATCCACGATCTGCCGCGGCTCTCCACCAAGCAGATATTGAAGTGGGCGGACGCGTTCCACAAACGCGAGAAGGGATGGCCCACGCGCGCCTCAGGGCGAATCCCCCGAACCAATGGGGAAACCTGGGGATCGATTAACCACACACTCACGAAAGGCACTCGGGGTTTGAGCGGCAAATGGTCATTGTTCAGGTTTCTCAATCGCTATCGACGACCCGAGCGCGGATTGTGAGCATCGCGAGAGCAGGGATTCTCTCGCCTCCCTGGCAAGAGCCGGGGGACAGAATGTCATGCTGGCCGATTTGGAGACTCTATTGGTATCGGGAGAATCGTCTTGCTCAACAAAGAGCTGGCCAATGCGTTCAATTTGATGGCGGACCTGCTGGAGATTCAGGGGGCCAACCGCTTTCGCATCAACTCGTTCCGCCGGACAGGCCGCACGCTCAAAGACCTCGTCGAGGATGTCGCGGCCTTGGTGGACCAAGACCGGCTTCTGGAAGTACCCGGCATCGGCAAGGGCACGGCGGGCAAGATCGAGGAGTTCATCGAGGTCGGCAGGATCGCGGAACTGGACGAACTGCTCGGGAAGATGCCCGACGGTCTGCCGGCGCTGCTGGACATCCCCGGCATGGGTCCAAAGAAGGTCGCAGCCGTCTGGAAAGAACTCGACATCGAGGAACTGGGCGATCTGAAGGAGGCCATCGAGGACGGGAGACTCGCCGAACTGGCCGGCTTCGGCGAACAGAGCGTCAAGAAGATCGGCGAAGGCATCCGTTTCATGGAGACCTCCGGCGAGCGGGTGCCGTACGGCGAAGCCCTGCCACTCGCCGAAGCGTTGGCGGAGGAGGTCGGCGCGATCGAGGGCGTCGAGCGCGTGGCCATCGCCGGTTCGCTGCGGCGCGGAAAAGAGACGATTGGTGATATCGACCTGCTGTGTACCGCGGGCGACGGCGCGGCGGTCGTGCGGACGTTCGTGGCACTCGGCCGGGTCGCCTCGGTATTGGCGTCGGGCGATACCAAGGGCAGTGTCACCGTGCCGCTTGGCTCCGCTCGCGAGATGCAGGTTGACCTGCGGGTCGTGCCCGAAGAGTCGTTCGGGGCGGCCTTGCAGTACTTCTCCGGCTCGAAGGAACACAACGTCCGCCTGCGCGAGATGGCCGTCAAGCAGGGCTACAAGCTCAACGAATGGGGCTTGTTCAAGAACGACAAGCAAGTCGCCGGCAGGACGGAAGAAGAGATCTACGCCAAGCTGGGGTTGGCGGCCATCCCCGTGGAACTGCGGGAAAATCGCGGCGAGTTCGATTGTGACGCGGCGTTTATTGAGACGCTGATCACGATGGCAGACATCCGGGGCGATCTGCACATGCACACGGTGGCCAGCGACGGCAAGTGTACGCTGGAGCAACTGGCCCGTGCGGCGACGGAATTCGGATACGAGTACATCAACATTACGGATCATTCCAAGAGCTCAGCGATCGCCAACGGACTCTCAATCGAGCGTATGGAGCAGCAGATCGAGACCGTGCGGGCGTTCGACAAGACGTTCAAGGGGCTGAAGGTGCTGGTGGGATGCGAGTGCGATATCCTGTCGAACGGCGATCTGGATTATCCGGACGAACTTCTGGCGGAATGCGACATTGTGGTGGCGAGCATCCACTCCGCCATGGGACAGGCAAAGGACACCATCACGCGACGCACGATCAAAGCCATCGAGAATCCGCACGTGCATATCATCGGGCACCCTACGAGCCGCCTGCTCAACAAGCGGCCGGCCACGGCGATCGACATCCCGGAGATCGTCAAAGCCGCCGTCGCGACGGGCACGGCCCTGGAGATCAACTCCGCCTGGAAGCGGCTGGACCTCAACGATCGGCACGTGCGACATGCCATCGACGCCGGAGCGCTGCTCAGCATCAATACCGACTCGCACGACACGCCGCAGTTGCAGCAGATGCGCTACGGAGTAGCCACGGCGCGGCGCGGCTGGGCCACCGCGGATCGAGTGATCAACACGATGAGTCTCAAGCAACTGCTCGCCTGGAAGGAGCGCATGCAGTAAGACAATGAGCCGCAAGCTTTAGCTTGCGCGGATCGACTGATTGTGCGAACGCCACACATTTCGAGGATCCGCGCGGGCTGATCCTTGGCTCGCCGCAGCGGGCGAAGCCCGCCGTCCTTGACACCTGCGTGTCAAGGACCTGCCCGCTCCGCGGGCGGCGGCGTGTCAAGGACCGCGGCTCGTTGATCATCCGGCGGAGAAACGATCATGGTTCTGCTTGGAGCTGCGCATAAAAGAAGCCACCCAGAGAAGGCTCTCCCCTCTCTGGGCGGCTAGTCGTAACCAAGATTCGACGGTTCGACGGACTATCCGCCGATCAGTGCCAGAATCTGGGCGGCCTGCTGGTTGGCGAGCCCGAGCAATGATATGCCCGCGTTCAACAAGACGGACTGCTTGTTGAGTTCGGCTGTCGCCAGTGCAAAGTCAGTATCGCCGATGCTGCTCGCGGCATCGGTCAGACCGATCTTGGCAGCGTTGAGACTGCTGACCGCCGGTTGGACCTGGAACTTCTGGAACCCGCCGATGCGCCCCTGGGCAATGGCCACATCCCTGATCGATTTCTGGACCGTGGCGAGTGCTGTAGCCCGATTGGATGCGGTGGAT
>JADFJZ010000257.1 GCA_022565195.1 Planctomycetota bacterium
AGTTGCAGCGGGATCGTGGTCAGTAACGGCTGAAGCGGCTCGGGGCAGTCCGGGACGTAAAAGACGTGGTCGCAGAGCTTGCGGACTTGCTCGTCGCCCTCGGTGGCCACCGCGATGACGTCGCCGCCGCGCGTTTTGACTTCGTTGATGTTGCCGATGATCTTGTCGTACTGGCTGCCCTGCGTGGCGATGAAGACGACCGGCATGCCGTCGGTGATCAGGGCGATGGGCCCGTGCTTCATTTCGGCGGCGGGCATGCCCTCGGCGTGGATGTAGCTGATTTCCTTGATCTTGAGCGCCCCTTCGAGCGCGACCGGATAATTGTAACCCCGGCCGAGGTACAGCCAGTTTTCGCGTTGGTAATACTTCTCGGCGACGGTGCGGATCTGGTCGGACAATTCGAGCACGCGGCTCATTTGGGCGGGGATGTTCTCGAGGGCGTGCATCAAGTGTTTGGCGCTCGGCTGCGAGAGGTGCCGCCGCCTGCCGAGGAAGATGCCGACCAGGGCCAGGATGGCCACTTGCCCGATGAAGGCCTTGGTGCTGGCCACGCCGATCTCCGGGCCGACGTGCAGGTAGATGCCGGCGTCGGTCTCGCGCGAGATGGTCGAGCCGACCACATTCACAATCCCCATCGCCAGAGCGCCCTTCTCCCGCGCTTCGCGCAGGGCGGCGAGCGTGTCGATGGTCTCACCGCTCTGCGAGATGGCGATGACCACGGTGCCGTTTTCGATAATCGGGTTGCGGTAGCGGAACTCGCTGGCGTACTCGACCTCGCACGGCAGGCTGGCGACGTCCTCGAAGAAGTACTCGCCGATCAGGCCGGCGTGCCAGGCGGTACCGCAAGCCGTGATGATGATGCGCTTGGCCCGCACCAGTTCGCGGCTGATGTCCGTCATTCCGCCGAGCATGATGGTGCCCTCGCGCACGTTGAGCCGCCCGCGCAGGCAGTTGCGCAGGGCTTCGGGCTGCTCGAAGATTTCCTTGAGCATGAAGTGCTCGTAGCCGCCGAGTTCGATTTCCTCCAGCGTCCACTCGATTTCCTCGATGTCCTTGGTGACGGGGATGGCATCGAGCGTGGTGGTGCGCAGGCCATCCTGCGTGACCGTGGCGATCTCGCCGTCGGAAAGGTAAATCACCTGCGAAGTGTGCGCGAGAATGGCGGCTGCGTCCGAGGCCACGAAGTTTTCGTTCTTGCCGATGCCGATGATCAGCGGGCTGCCCTGGCGGGCGGCGACGATCAGGCCCGGTTCGTCGCTGGAGATCACTGCAATGCCGTATGTGCCCTGCACTTCATTGAGCGCGCTGCGGACCGCCTTCTCAAGGTCGCCCTTATACAAGTAGCCGATGAGCTGCGTGAGCACTTCCGTATCCGTGTCTGAAGTGCATTCGATGCCCTGACGTTCGAGATACTTGCGCAGCGTTTCGTGGTTCTCGATGATGCCGTTGTGGATCAGGGCGATCTTGCCTGAGGCGTCGCGGTGCGGATGGGCGTTGATCTCGTTGGGCGCCCCGTGCGTGGCCCAGCGCGTATGGCCGATGCCGATGGTGCCGCGTGTGTCGTCCCAATCGACCTTGGCCTCCAGAGCGGCGATCCGGCCTTGGCTGCGAACGATGTCGAGGCTGCCATTCTTGAGTACGGCGATCCCGGCGGAGTCATACCCGCGGTATTCCAGCCGCTTCAAGCCTTCGATGAGAATCGGCTGAGCCTGTCGCGTGCCGACGTATCCAATGATTCCGCACATAAAACGAGTTCTCCGGGGAGCTGTCAGCTTTCAGCGTTCAGCTTTCAGCCGAGGATAAACACTGCGGTCGGCGCAGTCCAACCGCCAGAACGAAGTTGCCCCCATATTATCGGATACTTTGGAAAATGGTGCTAGGTTCGCTCGAATACTGAAAAATGGCCGCGGCGGCAGTCCGGAGCCGCGATACGACCTTCCGATCAGCGGTTTTTGGTTCTTCGGAGGCGGAATCGCCGAGTCCCGTGTGCTGTTCCCCGGTGTGGCGGCGGGATATCCTATGCTCATGGATCTCTTTGCGGATCAACATCAACAGGCTCGGGCGCGGGTGGCGCCGCTGGCGGTGCGGATGAGGCCTCGGACGCTGGACGAGTTCGTGGGGCAGGAGCACTTCATCGGCGAAGGCAAGCTGCTGCGGCGAATGTTGCAGGCTGACCGCCTGAGCAGCGCCATCTTCTACGGCCCGCCGGGAACCGGCAAGACCACGCTGGCGCATATCATCGCGGAGAGGACCCAGGCTGCGTTTGAACAGATTCATGCCGCTGCCGTCGGCGTTAAGGAAGTGCGGCAGATCATCGAGCGAGCTAAGGCTCGCGTCGAGGCCGATGGCCAACGCACCATTATCTTCATCGACGAACTTCATCGATTCAACAAAGCTCAGCAGGACGTGCTGCTCGATGATGTCGAGAGCGGCGTGATCATCCTCATCGGCGCCACGACCGAGAACCCGTTCTTCAGCGTCAACTCGCCGCTGGTCTCGCGAAGCCAAATCTTCCAGTTCGAGCCGTTGACCGCCGATCATATCGTCGCTTTGATGAAGAGGGCGCTGGCTGATGAGGATCGCGGCCTGGGGCGCTGCCATGCCAGCCTGACGACGGAAGCGCTCGAGCATTTGGCGATCTCATCCAACGGCGACGCCCGACGGGCGCTGACTGCGCTCGAAATCGCGGTCCTGTCGCAGGCCTCATCCGATTCGACGGAGGCCATCACGATCGACCTCGAAACGGCGCAGGATTCGATTCAACGCAAAGCCATTCGCTACGACAAGCTCGGCGATGAACACTACGACGCCGCCTCCGCGCTGATCAAGTCGATGCGCGGCAGCGATCCGGATGCGGCGGTGTATTGGCTGGCGCGGATGCTGGAGGCCGGTGAGGATCCGCGTTTCGTCGCCCGGCGGATCGCGATCTGCGCCTCGGAGGACATCGGCAATGCCGACCCAATGGCGCTGGTGCTGGCGAACGCCGCCTTTCAGGTCACGCTTCAGATCGGGATGCCCGAGTGTCAATTGGTGCTCGCCCAGGCGGCGACCTATCTGGCCTGCGCGCCGAAGTCCAATGCCGCCGCTGAGGCGATTTGGCAGGCTGCCCGGGACGTTCGCGAAGGTGAAACCGTGCCGGTTCCAAAGCATCTGCGGAGCGGCGGCGCCGCAAGCTCGCCGGCGGCCCGGCATATCGATCCCCACACGATTCAGCCGAAGGTTTTGTTAAGCAAGAGTACCTCGGCGTCGATAAGAAGTACTACGAGCCCAGCAACCGAGGCCACGAAGCGGTGATCCGAGAATACCTGGCCCGGCTGGAGCAGGGGCAAAATGATCGCTAGGACGTTACGATCTGGAGAGTTGCGTCACATGCCGAAGTGCGGCCTGAGCAAGAAAGATCTTCGCACCCGCCTCAAAGCCAACCTCGCCGCCCTGTCGGCGGATGAAATCCACCAACGATCGCGGCAAGCCTGCAACTTGCTGGCTGCCCAGCCCGAGTTCGAGCGCTCCGAAACCGTGATGGTGTTTCTGTCGCTGCCGACGGAGATCAACACCGCCCCGCTGGTGCTGCGGGCCTGGCAGGAGGGCAAGCGTGTGCTGGCGCCGCGGGTCAGCTGGGAGCAGCGCCGCATGATGCCCGTGGAAATACGGTCGCTCACCGAGGACATCGAGGATACCCTGTGGAACCTGCGCCAGCCCTTGCAGGGCGATCCCGTGCCGCTCTCCATGATCGACCTGGTGGTGGTGCCGGGACTCGGTTTTGATCGCGCGGGCAATCGACTCGGCCGCGGCAGAGGGTTCTACGATCGCTTCCTGGCGCATTCCGAGTTTACCGGCTCGACGTGCGCGGTCGCCTTCGAGGAGCAAATCGTCGAAGCCATTCCGGCTGATCCACACGACATCCGCGTGGACAGGCTGATCACCGACCAACACGTCTGGCGATTTGTTTAACAAGTACGCGACAAAAGAC
>JADFJZ010000258.1 GCA_022565195.1 Planctomycetota bacterium
AAAATGGTCAGCAAGCAGACCGGGCCAAGCGGCATCGAAGTCAAGAAGCTCCTCATCGCCGCAGCCGTCGACATCGAGAGCGAGTACTACGTCGGCATGGTCATCGACCGCGCCAAGAACGCGCCCGTGATGATGGTCAGCCGCGAAGGCGGCGTGGAGATCGAAGAAGTCGCCGCCCGCAATCCCGACGCGATTATCAAGGAGTGGCTGCACCCGCATCTGGGCCTGCAACCGTTCCAGGTCGGCAAACTGATCGGCGCTTTGGGATTCACTGAAAAGGCGCAGATCAAGTCGGCCCGCACCGCCCTGCTGGGCATCGCCGATATCTTCCTCAAATATGACGCGTCGCTGGCGGAGATCAATCCGCTGGTGCGTACGACCGCCGGCGAAGTGCTGGCCATCGACGCCAAGATGACCTTCGACGACAACGCCCTCTTCCGGCACAAAGACTTGCTCGATATGCACGATCCCGCCGGAGAGGATCCCAACGAACTGCGGGCCAAGGAGCACGACCTCAGCTACATTGCGCTGGACGGCAACATTGGCTGCCTGGTCAACGGCGCCGGGCTGGCCATGAGCACCATGGACATCATCAAGCTGCACGGCGGCGAGCCGGCCAACTTCCTCGACGTCGGCGGCAGCGTGACCACCGAAGGCGCCGTCGAGGCCTTCAAGATCATCCTGAGCGATTCCAAAGTGAAGGGCATCCTGGTGAACATCTTCGGCGGCATCGCCAAGTGCGACGTCATCGCAGCCGCCCTGATCCAGGCCGCCACACAAATCGGGTTCAAGGTCCCGGTCGTGGTACGGCTGGAAGGCACGAACGTCGAAAAGGCCCGCGATATGCTCGAAGCCGCCAAGATCGACCAACTAATCCCCGCATCCGACTTGACCGACGCAGCAAAGAAAGTTTGCGCGGCGGTCTGAATTACGAATTCAGAATTACGAATTA
The DNA here is from genome assembly GCA_022565195.1 of Planctomycetota bacterium. The sequence continues at coordinate 953 of JADFJZ010000258.1, forward strand.
CGAATTAGGAATTAGTTCCTCGGGCCGTCTTTCGTAATTCGTAATTCGTAATTCCTCGCATGTTTGAGAAGCTCATAAACACTGTTGACTGTATGCCCGGCTGCGGCGTGTTTGTGCGCCACGGCGAGAACGAACTGGCGGTCTTTCATTTGACCGATCCGGATCGATTTGTCGTGTCGGAGAACGCCTGCCCTCACGCCAGCGGCAATCTGTCGGCCGGCGAAATCATCGGGCACTGCGTGACTTGCCCCGTGCACCAATGGAAGTTCGATCTGGAGACCGGATATTGCGCCGGCACGGACGACGTGATCCTGAAGCGGTACGAATGCCGTGTCGAAAACGGCGTGGTGCTGGCAGACCTGTCGAAACCGCTGCCCGTGCCGCCCCCACCGAAGTATGATTTCTGAGAAGTTGCAGTTCCCATACAGTTGTGGGGATTATTGGTTCCAGAACCGCGAATTCTCACCGCGCATAGGATTCACAAAACTCCGCAACGTCTGCTAAACAGCAAGCTAACAGGAGGACCTCTCGAAGTGACTTCGTCGATTAGCAGACTGTCCAACAACCAATCTCTAACGAATACAATTGTTTGCTCGAGGATTAGGACGACTCACCGTTGAGACCATGAAAACGGTGCGTGCTCACCCTCAACCGTCCGCAGATGCAGATTCCAACGATCCCGTCATTTCATTCAGTTGTGCGAGGTGTGACTTGTGACGTTCCGTGATCCTGGCCACGAGGGCGGACGCCTCGGCGCTCGTGGACACCGCCGCAGAATTCTGTTCGTAGAATGTGATCAATTTGCGCTTGCTCTGAACGACGCGGGGCATCATGTAGTTCAGCTCGACATAGTGCATGCTCGTCGTGTGCACGTCGGCGGTGCAGGGCGTCGGCGATTCGCCCAAGTCAAGTATCATCTCCACCAGCCAAGCGACGTGCTCCCGCTCTTGCTCGATCATGCCGGCCACCGCGTCCGCGTCACCGGCGGAAGCCCGCGACACAAACAAGACCGACTCGCGCAGGCGCGGCAACATGCTGCGCTGCTCCGCATGGCTGAGCCGATCCAGAGTTCTACTCAGATTGAGCGAGTCCATCGGAAACTGCCTTGGCTTCGAAGAGGCCCTGAGCGTACTTGCTCGCCTCGGTCCTGGCCCGATCGACGAGGAACGTGCCGCCCAACATCAACACGACGGCACACAAACCGACCACAGCGACGCCCGCCGGGGAAGCACCGAGCCGTTCCCGGCCGTCGTCCTTAAAATACATGTGGTTCATGATCCGCAGATAATAGAACAAGCTGAACAGCGTGTTGAGGCTGACCCAAACGACCAGCCACCACAACCAGCCGCCCTCATTCGCGAGGGCCATCAAAAGCCACAGCTTGGCCCAGAAACCGGCCAGCGGCGGCATACCGACCAAACTGAACAGGCAGACAGTCATCCCGAAGGCCAAGACGGGCGCGCGCCGTCCCAGCCCGTTGAACTGCTCGATGTCGTCGCTGCCGGTCTTCCACACCACCAGCGCGGTCGCTCCAAACGCCCCCAGATTCATAAAAACATAAGTGCCCAGGTACACAACCAGCGCCAACAGAGCCCCCTCGGAAACGCCCGGCCGCAGGATAATCGCCGCAAGCGCCAGCATGTATCCCGCGTGCGCGATCGATGAGTAAGCCAGCAAGCGCTTGACGCTGGTCTGGCGATACGCAGCCAAGTTGCCCACGAAGCAAGTCACGGCTGCGAACACGCCGATTACCACGGTCATGGGCACCAAGTTCAGCAGAGCCGACTGCCCGGTCAGAGGCGCCGCCCCCGCCGCCGAGGCGGCTGTGTACATGATGCGCATCAGCAGGCAAAGACCCGCCGCCTTCGACACCACGCTCAGCCAAGTCGTCACTTCGATCTTGGCGCCCTCGAACACATCCGGGCACCAAAAGTGGAACGGAACCGCGGAGATCTTGAAACCGACGCCCACAAGGAACATAAACACCGCCACCGCCAGCAGCACCGTATTCTGGCCGGTCTGGAGCATGGTCGTCGCCTGGACGGCGATCAGCGGCACATCGAGCGTGCCGAACATGCCATAGAGCAGGCTGGCGCCGTAAACCATGATGCCCGCGCTGATCGACCCGAATACGACATACTTCATCGCCCCTTCCGCACCGGGGCGCGAACGCTTGTCGAAGGCTACCATGGCGTAGCTCGGCAGCGAGGCGAGTTCGATGGCGATGATGATCATGAGCAAGTTCAGCGTGCTGACCATCAGCGACATGCCCAGGGCACTGCCCAGCAGGAGAACCATGAACTCCGGCGCGTCTTTCTCCTGCGCCGCAGAGCCGATCATCCACAGCCCGATGACCGCCACTGCAAACACGAACAGCAAGCCCTTGAAAAAGACCGTCAGATTGTCCGCGATCAGCATCGTGGGTGCGGCGCCCGGCTCCATCCCAGCCTGCGCTCCCGCACTGGAAATCATCCCAGCCACGTTCATATTGAGGAAGAAGGCCACCACCAGCCCCGCCAGCGCCAGCCAGGCACAGACGCCCGAACGCTTGCCGACGATCATCGATCCGATCAGAATCACAATGATCGTGCCGACCAGCGCGAAGTCCGGGCCGAAGAGCTTGAGCTCGTCAGCAGAGGGCAACCAGTATTGGATGGTTTGACCCAACAAATCACTCACCGTAGTTCATGACCTTAAGCATTCAAAACGCGTCGTCATTGTCTCCATGAACCACCAGGAACCGCAAGACCACGCAACACCCCGCGTCTGCTAAACGACGAAGTCATTGCGGACGGCCCAACGCCGTGGCTTGCCGTTTAGCAGCAGCACCAATGTCCCAGCGGTCCTCACTCGCAGCTAAACCTGCAGTATCCGTTTTCCGCAATTGCGCAATGTCCACAGATTGCCACCGATTCTACATGCCACCGCCGGCCGCTACTTGCTGCGCTAATGCGCCCGCCGCGGCCACATGATCAACCAGCATATCCAGCGTGCCGTTCATAAAGTTAAACACGGTA
>JADFJZ010000259.1 GCA_022565195.1 Planctomycetota bacterium
GATGAACGCGACGCGGACCATGATCGATTCTGCAATGAGGTTGATCGCATAGCCAGTGTGAAGTCCAACGAGCCGCGGGCTTCAGCCCGCGTGGATCCACAAATTGGATGAACGCAAGAGCGCTGAAGCGACCCTGTGAGGTGAAAAAATGCCGGAACCCATCGGATTTCCAAATGTGAGCCAGCTTCTGCAGAACCCCGCGCTGGGTCGCGCGAGGCTCCTCAATCCGCAGCAGCAGAACGAGGGCGCCGATTTCAAGTCCGCGCTGCTCGACAGCCTGGACGAAGTCAATCGCCTGCAAATGGATGCCGCCAAGGGCATCGAGAAGCTGGGCACCGGCGAAACGGTGAACATGGCCGAGGTCTTTGCCGCAGTTCGAAAGGCGGACATTGCCTTCAGCATGATGATGGAAATGCGCAACAAGCTCGTCGAGGCGTATCGGGAATTGCAGCAAATGAGGATTTAGGCCTCGTGGCTGACAGCCGTAGCGGTCGGCGTCTCTGCCGACCGTCGGCCGGCACGGAGGCCGGTCGCTACTGATCTTTGCGAAGAACAACATGGGCTTCTTTGACGCACAAATCCAAAGCATCCGGCGGCAGCTCAGCGGCCTGGAGACCTCCCAACGGGTGGCGTTGGGACTGTGCGTCATCATCCTCGCCGGTGCGATCCTGATGCTCACGCAATGGTCGCTTGAGCGCCAGATGGTCCTGCTTTACGCCGATCCGATGACGCCTGAGCAGATCGAGAGCGCCGAGCGCCAGTTGCAGTCGATGGGCGAGACGTACGAAATCCGCGCCGACGACATCTTCGTTCGGCCGAAGGACCAGGCGCGCCTCATCATGGCGCTGAACGCACGAAATTCCGGCCCGACCAAACTGAACATCACGTTTGAGCAACTCATGAAGGACAAGAACACCTTCGCCAGTGCGCAAACGACGCGAAACAATTACAACTACGCCATGGGGAATGAGCTGGCGCTGATGATTCGGTCGTGGTCCAAGGTCTCGGATGCACTCGTCAAGATCGCGCCCTCAACGCGGCAAACGTTGCGGCAACGCAGCAACCCGACGGCCTCGGTGCAGGTCAGTCTCGTGCCGGGAACACAAATGAACAAGAGCATCGTCGAGAGTCTGGCGCGCCTGATCGCGGGGGCGGTTCCGGGCCTCGAACCTCAGCATGTGAGTGTCATCGATCAAGTCACGGGCCGCTCGTATGTCGTTGACGATTCCGAAGATCAGTTCGGCGGCAACCTCTTCGAATTGCAGCGGCTGCAAGAGAAGGAACTCAAGACGAAGATCGAGGCACTACTGAGCTACATTCCAGGTGTGCTCGCGCAGGTGAGATTGAAACTGGACGACCAAGCCGTCAGCAGCGTGGTGACCGCGCTGGATGAGCCGTACGTGAAACGGGAAACGAAAGACGGGACCGAGACAGTCAATACTCGGAGCAGCCAGGAGCCCGGAGTTGGGGCGAATACGAGCGTGTCGCTCCAGGGCGGTGGCAGCGGGCAGAGCACGACCTCGGAGAAAAGCGAAACGGAATACATGGCCCAGACCGGCACCCAGGTGACTCAGACGGCTCGGAAGCCGGGCGCGGTGCTGAAGGCGGCGGCGTCGATCGGCGTGCCGCGCAGCTATTTCATCGGGGCCCTCAAAGCCCTCAAGGGCGAAGGTGCGGAAGAGCCGCAGCCCGATGAAATCGACACTTACATCGAGGAGCAGATTCCACTCATCCAAAAGCAAGTCCAACCCATCCTCGATGCCAGCGCCGAAGAAGAATCGACCGTCGTCGTGAGCGTGTATGCCGATCAGGCGGTGACCTTCATCACGCCGGCGCCGCAGGTTGAGCCCGCAGCGGCGAGTTCGGTGATGGATTTCGTGAGCGCGAACGGCAAGCAAATCGGGTTATTCGCGCTGGCCGTGATGGCCATGGGCATGATGATGATGATGGCGCGGAAGAGCGGAACGCCGGTGAGTATGCAGGATGAGGGCGTGGTCGAGGTGATGCCCGGAGGTCCGCTGGGAGACCTGTTTGTGGATGACGGCGCGGTCGGCAAGGCCGGTTCGCCGGATGCGTTCCTGATCGCCCAGGAGACGGATGAGAGCAGCATCCGCACGCGGCAAATCTCCAAGCAAGTGAGCGATTTGATCAACGATGATCCCGACGGGGCGGCCCAGCTGGTCCGGCGCTGGATCGAGCGCGAGCAGTAACAGGATTGATAAACGATGCCCGATGCTCCACCGAAGAATCCCGAGAATGACAGCAAACTAAGCGACCTGCGCAAAGCGGCCATTCTGTTGTTGAGTATGGACGCGGAGACGTCGGCGAAAGTCGTGAAGTTGCTGCCCAGGCGCAGCGTGGAGGAAGTCACTCGGGAAATCGCCTCGATCGATCTCGTGAATCCCGACAGATCCAGCGCGGTCATCACCGAGTTTTACAACTTGGCGCTGGCGCGGCGGTTCGTCGAGCAAGGCGGAATTCTGTACGCCGCTCAACTGCTCCGCAAATCGCTGAACAAAGAGGAGGCCGAACGCATCCTGAAGCAGATCGAGCAGCAAGTGAACCAGCAGCCCTTCGCCTTTCTGCAAAAAACGGACAGCGAGAACCTTTTGACCTTCATCCAAGACGAGCATCCACAGACCATCGCACTGGTCTTGGCGCACATCCCCAGCAGCAAGGCCAGTGAAATCCTGGTCGGGCTGCCGCCGGGCAAGCAAATTGAAGTGACCTCGCGCATTGCCACCATGGAGCAGACCAATCCGGAAATCGTCAGGGAAGTCGAGGAAGGACTGGCCCGCAGGCTTTCGGGAGTCGTGTCGCAGAGCCTGCAAAAGGTCGGGGGTGTGGAGTCCGTCGCCGAAATACTCAACCTGGCCGATCGATCGACGGAGAAGAACATCCTCGAAGCGCTCGAAACCGAGGATCCCGACCTCGTGGAGCAGATCCGGCGGCTGATGTTCGTCTTCGAGGACATCATTCTGGTCAACGACAAGGGCATCCAGGCCGTGCTGCGGGAGATCGACAACGACGAATTGTCTCTGGCGCTCAAGACCGCGAGCGAGGATCTCATGGAGAAGATCTTCCGCAACATGTCCGAACGGGCAGTGGAACTGGTCAAAGAAGACATGGAATACATGGGTCCGGTGCGGATCACCGATGTCGAGGCGGCCCAGCAGCGGATCGTGGACGTGGTGCGGCGACTGGAAGATGCCGGCGAAATAATCATCGCAGGCCGTGGCGGCGAGAAAGAAATGATCGTGTAGCACGCACGTCTTCCGGCGCGGCACGAAAGCGTGCCATCGGAAGGCCCCGAGCGACGACCGGCCGGTCCACGAATGAGCGGCCGACGTGAAGTATCTCAAGGACGAGGAAACGCGTGTCTGTAGTTCTCAAAGCAGGTCATGCTACGACGAGGCGGGTCGCGCCGTCGGCATTTCATATGCGCGACTGGCGGCTCGAAGCCGACGAAGTGCTGGAGCAAGCGCAACGGCAGGCGGCGGACGTCATTGCCGAAGCCCGCGCACAGGCTGAGCTGATTCAGGAACGTGCCCATCGCGAAGGATACCAGGCCGGCTTGGGGCAAGGCGGCGGACCTCGAGCCTGACTCGTGGGTGAGCTTGTACAACCTCGGAATTGCTTACACGCGGACGGGTCGTTACAAGGAGGCGGCGGACGCGCTTCGCACGGCCCACGAACTCGACCCCAAAAACCCGCGGATCAAACGTGCGCTGGACAGCGCATCGGCGCTGTCGCTGGGACGATAGATCGCTACGGCGCTGCAAACCCGCTCAATGGTCAGCTCAGGCGGCGGCGAGTGATGGAGTGTATGAAGTCAATCGACCGAACCGAAACGCACACCGCCGTCCGCCTGTTGCAGGCGGCGCTGACGATCGCCGGGTTGGCGTTCGTGGCCGGTGGCATCAGGCTGGTTTGGACGAGGGGCGC
>JADFJZ010000260.1 GCA_022565195.1 Planctomycetota bacterium
TGGTCGTATCTCGCGGAGTAACACGACCTGTGAGCGATCTGTTGGTAGTGGTGAAACAGGCCGCTGAGGGCGACCTCACAGCCAACGTGGAAGTCAAGAGCGCGGATGAAGTAGGCCAACTCGCCAAGGGTGTTCAGGCCATGATCGAGAGCCTCAGGGGCATCATTGGGCAGGTCATGTCGACGGCCGGCCAGTTCGTCGAGGGGTCGAAGGTTGTCGCGGAAGGCTCGACTTCACTCTCTGACGGTGCACAGACTCAGTCTGCCAATGTCGAGGAAATGTCCGGCGCGATTCAGAATCTCAACACCATGATTCGCGGCGTGGCGGACAATGCCAAAGCCGCCAACGAAATGGCGGCTGACACCGCCAGCAAGGCCCAAGAGGGTGGCGAGGCTGTCGAGAAGAGTATCGAAGCCATGAAGCTGATCGACAAATCCGCAGAGCAGATCGCCGCAATCATAGGCGTGATCAGCGAAATCGCTGCCCAGACCAATTTGCTGGCCCTTAACGCCGCCATCGAAGCGGCCCGAGCGGGTGAGCATGGCTTAGGCTTTGCCGTCGTGGCTGATGAAGTCCGCAAGCTGGCGGAGCGCTCCAGCGGCGCGGCCAAGGAGATCAGTCAGCTCATCAAGGAATCGACGCAACGTGTCGCGGAAGGCGCCGAGCTGAGCGAGCAGACGGGCGTGGCCCTCACCCAGATCATCGAGGGTGTGGCCAAGACCGCCTCGGGCATCAGCGAGATCGCCAATGCCAGCGAGGAACAGTCCAACACCGCGGAAGAAGTCGGCAAGGGTGTTCAGAACATCGCTGCCATCACCGAGCAGAATGCGTCGGCGGCAGAGGAAATGTCCGGATCAGCTGAAGAGTTGTCCGGCCAGGCCGCCGAGCTGCAAGTACTGGTCAGTCGCTTCAAGATCTAAGCCTAGACCGAGTTTATCTCCGGCCGGGGCGTTCGCTCGACCATCGCTGTGTGGTGCGGGCGAACGCTCCCTGTCTGGGGTGTTCTGTCGACTCACGGAAGAATCGACGAATGAGCGTTTCGCCGACTCTACAACTGACCCCCACCGAGTTCAAGCGGATGCAAGAACTCGTCTATCGCCATGCCGGCATTTCCATCGGTGACGAGAAAGTGGCGATGTTGTCAAATCGTCTGCGCAAACGACTCAAGCCCCTCGGCCTGGATTCGTTTGCAGAGTACTACAATCTGCTGAAGTCGTGCAGTCCGAGTGACGAGGAGTTCTCGCATTTCCTCAGCGCCGTCTCCACAAACGAAACATATTTCTTTCGAAATGATCGACTCTGGGACTACGTGGGGACGGATCTGATCAAGCACCTTTGCCGGATGAAGGAAGGCCAGTCGCCGAAGCGATTGACCATCTGGTCAGCGGCCTGCAGCACGGGTGCGGAAGCCTACACGCTGGCCATCGTGCTGAAGAGCAAACTGCCCAAGTTCAGCGAGTGGCGTGTTCAAATCATCGGCACGGATATCAGCCGGAAGGCGCTGGATGTCGCGCGCGAAGGCATCTACCAGGAATACGCCGTGCACGAGATGAACCCGCAGGATCGACGTCGCTACTTCCGGCATGATCCCGAGACCCACACGTATCAATTGAAAGAGGATCTCCGAAAAATGGTCGAATTCGGATTTCACAATCTCCGCGACGCTTTCAAGCGGAATTACTTCGATGTCGTGTTCCTTAGAAACGTCATGATGTATTTCGACCGTGAGATGAAAGAACGCGTACTGGCGAACGTCTTCAGCGCCCTGAGAGAGGGCGGCCTGATGATTACCGGAGACGTCGATCCGCTGCGCGATGGCAGCGACTTGAAGGACAAGAGTGGTTTGGAACATGTGTGCTCGAATACATATCGCAAACCAATCAAGCAATCGAAAACCGCTGCACTTCTGCATGGATGAAGCAGTGTGGAAAGGATGACATACGGTGGAACCTTCCATTGAAATCACTCCCGAATTGCTGGCCGGCTTCATCGACGAAGCGGACGAGTATCTCGATACGCTCAGTGAACTCTTGATGCAATTCGAGGAGGAGGCTGCGGCCGGGCCGATCAGCTTCGTCGAAGGCGAGAAGCTCGATCAAATGAACGAGATGTTCCGGGCGGCGCACAGCCTCAAAGGCCTGAGTGGTGCGTTCGGCTTCGCGGAAATGAACTCGCTCAACCATCGAATGGAAACGCTTTTCGACGAAGCCAAAATGGGCAAACGCAGCCTGGACAGCCAGGCGCTCGAGTCTCTGCTGACCGCGCAGGGCGTGATCCAGGAACAAGTTGAAGAATTGAAGAGTCCGACTGGCGCGCAGATTGACGTGACCGCATCGATGGAGCAGCTGCAGGCCATTCTCGATTCCACGGACTCGGCGGGAGGCGAGGCAGCACCGTCCATTTCATCTGCTCAGGCCCACACGCCGGCTGGTGAAGCCTGTGAGGCGTCGCCTGCCCAACTCACTTCTACAGAGCAGGGCGTACCCGCAAGCGTCCTTGATGATCCGGAACTGCGCGCGATCTTCATCCAGTCGACGGAAGAGGACGTCGAAGAACTCTCCCAGGTGCTGCTCAAGATCGAAGAGGCGGCGAATGAGGAGATCACGACCGAAGCATTCCGCATCGCCCACACGATCAAGGGATCCTGCGGCGCTGCCGGCCTGACTGATGCCCATGACTTGACGCATCGTATGGAAACGCTTCTCGAACAGTTGCGCGGCGGCGAGCTCACGGTCAGCGACCCGTTGATGGCTACGCTGTTGGCCGTCACGGATCGCCTGCGAGAAGTTGTCGAACAAGTCAAGGTTAACACCTACTCCGCTTGGCCTGAGAACAGGATCGAAGAACTGTTCGCGGCATGGGGCCTGTCCGGCCCAAGGCCGAGTGATGCCGCGCCTCAGGATGCGGGCGCGACGGTATCGGAATCAGGCGATGACGAATTCTACCTGCCTGATGAGATCCTATCTGGCGAGAAGGAGGCTCTCCTCGTGCGGGTGGATTTCGATACTGACAATCCTGAGTCCGCCTTGCAGCCGTTCCTGATTCACAACAAACTGAAGGATCTCGGCGACGTGATCTCGAGCCAACCGGACATGGAGAAGGATACGGGTGAGCAGCCGATCGCGACGCTCAAAGCGGTGGTGGCCGTTGAGCACGCCACCGAGGAATCAGCCGAACAACTTCAGGTTCTTCTGAGCTCTTTCGAGGTAACATCGGCCACCGTAAAACTCGCGCGGGGAAGGTCCTCCGCTCAGGCAGCCGAGTTGCCGTCCGAGTCGGGGGGCAGTGTGAGCGAGCAAGTCCAACCTCCGAAAGGGCAACGGCCATCCACTCGGCTTCAGGGTCGCGCTGCGGTTGCACGAACTGAGAAGGCGGGCGCTCCCCCAAGACCCGCGGGGACCCAGAAGGCGCCCCTCGTACGGGAAACAATCCGCGTCGATGTCGATCGCCTCGATCAACTCATGAACCTCGGCGGCGAATTGATAATCAACCGCTCGCAGTTCTTGCAGCGCCACCTGTCGGCCCGCGTCAAGCTGATCAGCAGGCAACATCGGACGCCGCAACAGGTCGGCATAGATTTCCAGCGTTTGTGCCAGATTGTCCGACAGCAGCGCCCCGCTATAGCTGGTGTGGGTGACGGAGACCGACTCCCCTCGCTCGACGCCCAGGTTTTCCAGCGCCTGAACGAACTGCCGGCTGTCTCGCGATCCGGAGCCCGAGGACGAACGAGGGATCGTGCCACCTACCTTCGATGTCGTTCCAGAAATGAGCTTCGGGGCCGGCCCGGACCACCCACCCGCTTCCGAGGTCGTTCTCCAGTCCCGTGGACAGCGAACCCATTAGCGTAGCTGGCAGGATCTCCGTGGCGCCGGAGAGGTTGAAATTCTGAATGGACTCCCGCGCCAGACTCGCGGTCGCCACGAGGGTCCATTCCCGGAGGGC
>JADFJZ010000261.1 GCA_022565195.1 Planctomycetota bacterium
AGGAATACGGAACCCCTGTTTCGGGATCGATCCTCTGAAACTCAATCCGGCTCGTCGTTGGTGTGTACTCGCTGGTGATAACTGCATAGGCCGATTGTGTGGACTTGCGTGCGATGCACCTGTCGCCTGCATCGCGGAGACCGTGGAGACCGTTTCGCACACCCAGATACGTCCGCGACCAATCGCAGGAACCGTCGGGATGGATCGTCACGACTAGTAGGCGATCTCTCTCGGAAAACCTGGATGCATCGGTGGACGTCATGTCGCGTTGAACCCACTCCACGAAATTGGGGAGCGAAATCCACCATCGACCGGCGAGTTTTGAGAAAGCCGGTTTGTCGTCGGTAGCGTGCGGCCCCGTCGTCTGGCACCCAGCAAGCGCTAGCGAGAACAAGGCGAGAAGAAGTCTCGGGTGGACTAGAAATATTTTTCGGCGGATCAAAATAGCACCCCTTTCACTGCTGAGGCCGCAAGGCCTTCCGATTCATGCACGACGCTTCACGCCGAGCGCCTGCGCTGCGGGCGAGTCCTTCATCGGCAACTGCGTGCGGTGGATGCCGTCGAAGGCTTCGAGCGCGCCGGCGACGGCTGGGGCGGTGGGTACCAGGCCGATTTCGCCGACGCCGCGGGCGCCGTAGGCGGTTTCGGGGTCCGGCTCTTCGATGAAAATCGTCTCGATCTCCGGCATTTGATGGGCCCGCAACACGCCGAGCGACATCACGTCTTTGCTTTGAATTCGGCCGCCTTCCACGACGAAGTCTTCGGTGAGGGCGTAACCGAGCCCCATGTGGATCGAGCCTTCCATTTGGCCTTCGAGCAGCGTGGGATTCATGACCTTGCCGACGTCGTGGGCGGCGATGACCTTCTTCAGCCGGCCTTCGTCGTCGAGGATGACCACCTGCGAGGCGAAGCCGTACGTCAAGTGTGTTTTCGGATCGGGCACGTCGGCGCCGAGCTTGTTCGTGTAAGTGCAGGCATAATCGCCGCGATACTGCCGTCCAATGAGAGGACTGAGGACTGAGGACTCAGGACTAAGTGCTGAGGGCTGAGTGCTGAGTGCTGAGTGCTTGTCCAGATCGGCTTTGAGCTTTTTCGCTGCTTCGATGATCGCCAGCCCGCCGAGCACGGTTGCCCGGCTGGCGGTGGTCTGTCCGCAATCGACCTCGGCCGAGGTATCGCACAGCGGCTCGAACACTTCCGGCGGCAGGCCGGTCTCCTGGCAGGCGGTCTGGATGCAGATCGTGAAGTAGCCCTGGCCCATTTCAGTGAAGCCGGTCTTGATGGTGACGCGGTCGGCGGCCTCGACGGTGAGCACGGCTTTGCCGCGGTCGGGCAGGCCGTTGCCGATGCCGACGTTCTTGATGCCGCACGCGATCCCCGCGTACTTCGCCGCGCGATATTGATCGCGCACCGCGAGCAATGTTTCCTTCAGCCCGAAGGGCTTGGTCAGCTTCTGCCCGGTGCAGAATCGATCGCCGACCTCCAGCACATTTCGCCAGCGCATCTCCCAGCCGTCGATGCCGACTTTCTTCGCCAGCCGATCAAGCGCCCGCTCGATCGCGAAGGCTGACTGGTTGGCGCCGAACCCGCGCATGGCGCCGCACGGCGGATTGTTGGTGTAGACCGCCTTGGACTCGATATCGATATTGGGGAATCGATACGGCCCGGTGGCATGGCCGGCGGCGCGTTCGAGCACCTTGGCGCCGACGGAGGCATAGGCGCCCTTGTCGCCGATGATCCGCGACCACAGCGCGGTCAACCGGCCCTCGGCATCGCAGCCGACCTTGACGTGCATCTGCACGGGGTGGCGTTTGGGATGCAGGCGGAAGCTCTCTTCGCGCGTCAGCGTGCATTTGACCGGCTTATCACACAGCACCGCCGCCAGCGCGGTCTGGGCCTGGATGCTCATATCCTCCTTACCGCCGAACGCCCCGCCGTTGGAGACCAGTTCGACGTACAGGCGATCCTCATCCCAGCCGAGCACCGAAGCGATCTGCCGCCGATCGTCGAACACGCCCTGCCCCTGCGTCAGCACCTTCAGCCTTGTCCGGCCGTTGCCCTCGGCGGCGGTAGGAATCGCGATGCAGGCTTCGGGCTCCAGGAACATGTGCTCGATCATTTGCGTGCTGTAATGGCCTTCGACCACGTAAGTGGAAGCAGCCAGTGCGTTTTCGACGTCGCCTCGGCAAATCTCCGACTGCGCGAGCAAGTTGCCGTTGGGGTGAATTTGCGGCGCGTCCGGCTTGAGGCCGTCTTCCGGCGACGTGATCGGTTTGCGAACTTCGTAATCCACGACGATTCTGGCCGCTGCCTCGCGCGCGGCGAGTTGGTCGTCGGCTACTGCGATGGCTAGTATGTCTCCGACGTAACGCGTCTCTTCGCCGACAGCCACGAGGATCGGCCAATCGGGGATGATCAATCCTACGTGGCGCTGGCCGGGCACGTCTGCGGCGGTCAGAACGCGCACCACGCCCGGATGCTCAAGCGCCGGCCCGACACTGATGCTCTTAACCAGCGCCCGTGGATGGTCGCTGAAACGCATAGCAGCGTACAGCGAACCCTCGATCGTGATGTCGTCGACGTACTTGAAATCGCCCAAGACAAACTGCTCGGCCTGGTAGCGATCCATGCGTGTGCCGACTTGACCGGTGGTGTCGGCCGGTGGCAGCGGTTCACCGCGCCGCACGCGGGCCAGCAGTTCGATGGCATCGAGGATCTTGGTGTAACCCGTGCAGCGGCAAAGGTGCGACTTCAGAGAAATGGCAATCTGCTCGCGGCTCGGACTGGGATTACGATCCAGCAGCGCCACCGCCCGCACGACAATGCCGGGAATGCAAAAACCGCACTGCACCCCCCCGGCCCGAACGAAACAGTTGGCGATCTGCTCGCGCAGCTCGCCGCTGAACCCTTCGGTGGTGGTCACGGTCTTGCCCGCCACCCGGGATGCCTTGAATCCGCAGGACAGCTTCGGTTGCCCGTCGACCAGCACGGCGCAACAGCCGCACTGAGCCATCGGGGCACAGCCGTTCTTCGGGGAAATGATGCCGCAGCGATCGCGCAGGATATCCAGCAGCGAGCATTCGTGATCGCCTTCGACCGTTACGGCATCGCCGTTGAGGTTGAAAGTCAGTATCCGCGGCGCCCCGTCGGCTGACACGTTATTCTCTACAATCTCTGCCATTGCCTATATAATAGTATGAAGACTGTTTCGCCGCCATAAGCACTTGAATCTACCAATGGCAGAACTCATCCCCGCACCCTTTGACGATCTCGTCACCCGCCTGTTCCGCGAGCCGGAGCTGCAGGGCACCCTATTCGAGTTGCCGAGGCGGAAGTGGTACGTACCGCCGGCGGACGGCCCGGATCTCTCGGTGCGCTTCCACGGACATCTTGCGGGCAATCCGGTCGGCCCCGCCGCCGGGCCGCACACGCAGATGGCACAGAATATCCTGCTCAGCTACGTCGCCGGCGGCAGGATCCTGGAACTCAAGACCGTGCAGGTCGATGACCGCTTGACCATTCCCCGGCCTTGCATCGACATGACCAATATCGGCTACAACGTCGAATGGTCGCAGGAATTGCGAATTGAGGACTCGCTGCGCGAATACGTCGCGGGGGCCATGCTCGTCGAGATGTTTCGACACACTTGCGGCTACAGCCGCGGTCAATTCACCGGCTCTGCCGGCGAAGTAATCTACGACATCAGCGTGGGCTATGATTTAGCCGGCATCCACAGCGACGAGGTCCGCAGCTTCCTCGACGGCATGCGCGATGCGGGGCACGTCGTCGATCGCCTGCGCGCGGAGATTCCGTCGGCGTATGCCGAAGCGCGTGATCTTCCGTATCCCACGATGATTTCCGGCAGTGTGACCCTGTCAACGTTCCACGGCTGCCCGGCCGATGAGATCGAGCGTATCTGCGAATTCCTGA
>JADFJZ010000262.1 GCA_022565195.1 Planctomycetota bacterium
AGGGCCTTGCAAATGAAAAGCTGGACGAACCTGTACGTGCGATCAGTTTCCGGATCAAGTTCCTTGATCCCGCCGGCGGTTTGCCCGCGCCGGTGGATTGGCCGGATCTTCGCGCGATGTCCGGCCCGCCACCCAAGCCGCCCTGGGCGCTTACGGATTCAGGATTCTAAGCACCCGTTCCGTTTCCCTTTGAAAAGCGCGATCGCTGATTTGACCGCCGCCCTATGGCTGACGCTTCAGGCAAACAGTTTCCGGTTCGCTCGGCCACTTTCAATTGAGGGCATTTCGGCAGGATGAGCCCACTCAAGCGAATCATTGATCGCCTCACCGGCCAGGGCGCGCCGGATCCCAAGGAGCGCCAACTTCGCGCGTTCGGCAAGTTGCCGGTCAGCCGAGAGTTCCTGCAACTCGAAGCCGGGCAGGGTTCGGGCAAGGTCGTTCAGGACTGGATCAAGGCGGGACACGAGAGCTGGATCACTCGTGCAGAAGCCAGGAAAAGGGGCCAGATCGCCCCGTTCTGCTATTTCGTGGATATCCCTGACTCAAAGAGCCTAGTGGCGCTCGGGTGCATTTGGAACAGTTACGACGGTGCCTCGCCGCCACGGATGTTTCCGTTCACGTTTTTCCTGACCCAGCCCGCGACGGCCCAAAATAACTGGGTCGGGCAGTATCTCATCTGCGAGAACTATTGGAGGCAGCTCGGTAGCCTCTATGAGCCGGCGACCCGGGGCGACGTCAGAATCCAGGATTTGCGCGAGCACGAGCTGCAACCGATCGATGCTCTGTCTGATGCGACAGAGGCAATGGCAGAAGAAGCAGCACAGATTGAACTCGGTCATTGGCTTGAATCGTTGCTCCCGAATGTGCGCTGCGACACACCGCTGGAGTACCTCGCTTTTCTGGAATCGCGGCTTGATGGCTGGCGACGACAAGCCCTCGGTTCAGGGTTAGCCCTCCGGCTGCCCCTCAGCAGAACAATCGCCTATCGCGTACAAGTGGCGGCTTGGCTGTGCTGGCTCTCGACGCAAATCGGTGAATGCAATACTCCTTTGACCGGCCTGTTCGTCCCGCAGGAAGTTGCAGAGGCGGAGCCGGTCTTGACATTTGTTACCGGACCGATCTGCGAAATGGACTTTCAGTTTCTGACCACGGATGCCCGCAGCCACGATCATGTTGAGGATGCAACGTGCTACAAGGCTCCGCCTGAGAGCCCGTTAAGTGACCGCCATACGCACCTACACTCGATCCTGTCCTCCGGGGGGTCGATATGGGATTGGGCCAACCTGAGAAGCAATAGCTCGCCAGTCGGCGCTGCTTGACCGCTCGATTCTGGGCAGTATTACCCGTGTGGGGTGGGGGAAACTGGGGAATTTCCCACCACCGCACAATCCATGCCAGCAATCCGCCTCGTCCGATAACCAGATGTTGCACCACCCAGCAGCGTCGGCCTCTTTCGTCGAAGCCTCGTTGGGTGAAAGACTCGATACTTGACGATTCCCGCAATATCACTCCCAATACGTTCTGCCGAATATTTGTCATCCAGAACAGAATTCCATAGTGTTCAGGGCGTCTCGGTTGGCGAGAACGACTTGATCCGTACTCGCACACTGAACCACAAAAGCACGCATAACTCATTTATTAAGGAGAGGTTACAATGATTGGGATCCATTTCGGCAGGCGAGTCGTGATTGCAGTCGCGCTTCTTTGCCCACTGTCCAGTAGCCTGGCAGTCGCGGGCGATGCCCAAGACATCTACTATCAAGCCTACTTCCTTGAGCATGAGAAAGGCGACTTCGCAGGCGCCGCAAAACTATATTCGCGCGTGGCAGCGGCAAAGGATGTCGGCGCGGGCCTCAAGTCGCAGGCCCGGGCGCGTCTGGCTGCTTGTCGCGAGGAGATCGCCAGCTCCGACCTCCTGCGGCTCATGCCCCCGGATGCGCTTGGGTATGCTGAGTTGAATCGCCCCGGTGAGCAGATCGGCCGATTGCTCAAATCGCTGGGGCTGCTGGCGGGAGATCAGCCGCAACTCAAGCCGGGAGCTGGACGACGCATCGCCGTGAGCCCCGTGCTGCTCAAAGAACTTCTCGGGCTTCGCGGCGTGGCCGTCGCGATTACCGGGTTTGACCCCGAAAGCGAAACGCCAACGGGCGTCATTGTGATCAACCCCGGCAATCTCCAGGTTCTTCGCGGTATTGTGGAGTCCGCGCTGCCCGCCGCCGCGGAAACGGTCGAACCGACGAGGGGCCGGCAGACCTTCTTTGTGCCCGAAGCCCATCTCTACGTCTGCCTCACTTCACGCTTGATCATTGCCAGCCCTGATCGGAATGAGATCGATAATGTCCTCGGGCGGCTGGACGGCACCGTGAAGGAATCGCTGGCCACCGTTCAGGACTTGCCCGAGGTCTTCGCGCAGCGCGATGATTCGATGGTGTTTTTCTGCCTAAATGCGAAAAAGATTGTCCCCCTGCTTAGCAAGACGTTCGGCATGGGGGACGACTTGGCGCAGGCACGGGCGATCCTCGATCTCGACAGCCTGCGGTGGGTTACGGGCCGGGCCGGCGTGAATGACGACGGCGTGTTCATCGAGTTGGCGGCACGCATGGACGCGGGCCATCACAACCTGGCCTACAATCTCGCACGTACGCCGCCGATTTCGCCCGAGACCTTCGCGAGTGTGCCGAAAGGCGCGGCGGCGTTTGTGGCCGGGGCTTTGAGCGAGCCCGGAACGCAATACCGCAGACCCTCCGAAGCGGGAGCCGGCCGGCCAACCGTCACTGGACTGGACATTGGGCGTGAGATCTTTGCCAACGTCAAGGACTTCGCAATCTTTGTGTTGCCGCCCAAGACCGACGGGCGCTCGGAAGGCCCGCCGATTCCCGATGTGGCAGCGGTGATTCGCGTCCATGATTCCAGCAGGTCCGAAGCACTGTGGACGCAGATCCTCGGCATCGCCAGCATGGCGGCCGGGGCCCCGGCGAGCGACGGCAAGACCGTGAAGATCGGCGGGATTGATGCGACTGCCTATCAGTTTCCGCAGGGCGTGACGATTCTCGTCGGAACTAAAGGCGACAAGCTATTCATCGCTACCACGCATGAGGCCCTTCGTCGAGCCGGGGCTGCGGATAGTAAAGGCGGCTCCATTCTGAGCGATAAAGCCTTTGCAGCCAGTCTGGCGAGCCTCGACGGGACCACCAGCAAAGCGGCGTTCATCAATCCCGGACGCTGTTTGCAAATCGGCCGCCAATTTATGAGCGAAGGCGAGCGGGATAAAACCGAGCCGTTCGTGGACCTGCTCAGCCGCACGATCGTAGCCGTACGGACCAACGAATCCGAGCAGGAACTCCGCATCACCGCGCAAATAAGCGGTCTGCCGGACATTGGACCCTTGGTTTCCGGTTTGATTGAACGGGAGGGACGAAGGCACTCAGGACAACACGAATCTCGTTCGGCGCGGCGCTCCGGCGAGCGGGACGGCGCGATGGAAGCCGTCGCCCATGAGGAACACGATCACAATGACGCCCGAGATGATCGGCGGAAGTTCGAGGATTTGGCACGGAACCCCGCGAAACGAGAACAAGCGCTCAAATTTGCCAAGCGTTTTGCGAAAACCATCTCAGACAACCCACGCGAGTTGAATAACTTCGCTTGGGGCTTGCTGACCAATGATCAGTACCGCAACCAGTTTGATACGCTTGCACTTCGCTTGGCCCAAAAGGCTTGCCAGCAAACCGACCAGCAGAACTGGGCCTTTCTAGATACGTTAGCATTGGCCAATTATCGCGCAGGCAAAATCGACGCCGCAATCAAATTTCAAAAGAAGGCCGTCACGCTCCAGGGTGGAGATCATCATGAATTGAACGAATCGCTTGCTCGGTATGAGGCCGGCAAGAAAG
>JADFJZ010000263.1 GCA_022565195.1 Planctomycetota bacterium
TTCGTTCCCTCCGGGTGTAGCGCCCTTCGAAGTGCAGGAGCTCGTCGAACTCAATCTCAGCGGCGGCGGAGCGGCGGTGCGCACCGTGCCGGAATTACCACGCGGGGCGGAAGTCACCCTGGTTGTGAAGCTCGACGACGCGGAGGAAATCGAGGTCTCAGCCCGCGTGAGCCGCATCTGTCGGCCCTCAGCGGCGGAGCCGTATTCCGGGCTGTCCTTCGTTCAACTCTCCGAGAACGACCGCGAGAAAATCGCCCGCTTTGTTCACCACGTTCAACTCGACCGCAAGCGCGGCAAGTCCCACGTCGTAAGCGCGTGATCCAGAACACGCAGTAGCGCGGCAAACCCCACGTCATCACCCGCTCTTGAGCCCATACATAGCCTGCCGCATGCGGCAAGATAACGATCGAGGAGTGGGTAGTTTCTCGCATGTACGGTGGCAGTGATATGGGCGGGATCCACAACCGGTCGCTCGCGCTCGCGGCTCTGATGGGTGTAACAAGCGCGCATGAAACACGTCACCAATCGCGTCACAGAGGTGCCGCCTGCGATGATTCCGTGGAATTGGGCGATACAGGACTCGAACCTGTGACCTTTCGGGTGTGATCCGAACGCTCTAGCCAACTGAGCTAATCGCCCTGCCGTTCATCCTGTTAGTTATGCGATCCAGCCGAGAGCGTCAAGCCGCGCGCCGCCGCCGGGGTCCGGCGGTCATGGACCTTTGGACCCTTCCAGATGCAGTTGGCCAGCCCTCAATTCGCGAAAAATTTTGGGCGGAGTGCTCAGAGGATCGAGGTCCGATAAATCCCGCGGCGCGCAACCCCCGATCCACAAGAAGATTAGAGCGCACGGCGAGTGCTGCCGTATCATCTTCCGGCTAAGCGGGTTACCGCATTAGAGCCCTTGCCAAGCGCCGATCCTCGGCGTAGAATGACAGTGATCGAGGAATGGAGGGAAGTCGCTGTGGCCCCTCCGGTTCCTATCGCAGACTCACTTCGTGGAGTTTCGGCTCCGCAAACGCAAGGAGAATCATGTCGCCAGGAACGCGGACAGCCTGGCCTATACGCAACCGCCGCTCCGGCTACACGCTGGTCGAGTTGCTGGTAGTGGTGGCGATCATCGCGCTGCTGGTGTCCTTGTTGATGACAGGACTGCGCGGCGTGATGTGGCAGGCGAACTCGTTGGTCTGCATGTCCAACCTGCGCCAGATTGCCTTCGAGTTTCAACGAGTGGCGGAGAATCCCGGCTCCCTGGAGCGCTGGGATCCCAATCACGCCGACCGATCCGGTTTTGGCCTGACGAGTTTCATCGACAAAGTCTATGCCGCGGGCAAGTATTTCCGCCCCACCGATCCTGGCGAGAGCGAATCCGTGAAAGAGTATTATCGCGGCCAGGAGATATTTCTTTGTCCGTCGGGTCCGTCGCGAATCCGCGTCACGGGCGGACGCAGAGTGCTCGAGCCCGGCGACACGGCCATCATGTATCCCGAGGACGTGAGCTACGGCTTCAATGCGCGGCTGCGCAAGATATTTCGCTTCTCGCAGGAAGAAAACAAGTGGGTAGAGCGCTACGTGAAACTCAACCTGAACATGTACGATTGGCCGAACGCTCCGCGGACAGCCCTGGTCTTCGATGTGGACGCCCGCGCGGCAGTGGAGGCCGAATCCAGTCCCCACCTTATTGCTCCTCCAAACGAGCCAAACGAGCGGGACATTCCAGGCGACTCGAGCTTTGGCTACCAGCCCGGAAGCGGTTCCTCCGGCCTGATCCACGGCCGCAAATGGTTCCCCAGTCGGCGTCACCAGGGCAAGACGAATGTGGCCCTCCTTGATGGATCTGTTCGATCGGTCAAGGACTTGCTGGCTGAGTCTGAACGAATCAATTGGAAGGACGCCGAATATCCGGGCCGATGGTTCAACGGGGAGTACCAGTTGCCGTTTGGCGAGGATTCAAACATGATGACCCGGTCGCTGTGGTCAGACAGCTCCCTCAGCGATGAGGAGGTCCACTGATTGGCCGTCTGCCCTCTTCCTGTTGCTCCTCATTAGAATGAAGCAGTGCGTTTTACATCCTGGCCCGAATCCGCCGTGGCGGATCCAGGCTGGGGCGGGGCTTCCCGGGCGCGGCAAGTCTGATCGTCGAATCGTTGTGCTGCGGAATAACATCAGCGCGGCAACTTGCGACGGCCACGGGGCAGACCTACAATCAATACAAGCGACTCGGCGAACCATTTCGCGTACCGCAACGTACTCTACGGCGGCTTGGGGGATGACTAATTGACGCTACGGACCAAATTTGTCGTTGTGCTGTTCATGTTCTGTCTTGCGGCCTGCCTCAATATGGCTGCGGCGGTCTATTACAGCCGCTTTCAATTGGCCAAGGCGACTGACGTGTTCGGCGAGTCGCCGGCCATCTATCGGGCCCGCACGATCGTCGTCCTGGCCTTCGAGTCGCTCATGGATCAGCACGCCCTCATGTCGGACTCGTTTGAGCAGGCGCAGCTCGACGCGGCAGGGGTGGAGCAAATCCGATTCGAGGTGCACACCATTCGCCGCCTGTCCGGGAAGTTTGGTGAGCCCGGATTTCTCTTTGCGGAAACCACGAACACCGTGAAGCTTCGCAAAGATTTGTCCGCCCAAGCCTCCTCAGTGCTCGATTACCTCCAGGAGCGATCGGCCGGCATGGGCCGAGCGCAAGTGGAAGAATTTTCCAAAGCGTATGAAGTCAACCACAAGGCACTCAAGTTTGAGTTGTTGGCTCTTCAAGCGGAATTGAGCGACGCACCGCAACGTCAAATCAACTTGGCGCGCGACGCCACGAAGATGTATTTCGTCTTATTCGGCGTGGTGCTTGCAGAGATCGCAGCGCTCATGGTGACGTTCTGGTTTTTTATGAAGTGGATGTTGCGACCGATCCAGGCCATCCAGGGTGCTGCCGAGCAGATCGCGACGGGCAATCTGGCGTACCGGCTGGACGAGTCGGAGAACGACGAGTTGGGCGCTCTGGCGAGGGAAGTCAATCACATGGCGGCCTCGCTCGCGGCGGCCCAGAAGCAACTCAAACAAAAGGAACGTGCGGCTGCAATGGGCGAAATGGTCTCGGTTGTCGCTCACAACATTCGCAATCCGGTTGCGGGTATCCGTGCGACGGCCCAAACCTGCCTCCGCGACTTCGAGCCGGGATCGGCCACCTATCGCCAACAGGAGCGGATTATCAAAGCTGTTGATTCGTTGGAGCAGTGGCTCAAGGAGCTGGTGCATGTCAATCTTCCGATCGAGTTGACGCTCGAGGAGACAGGCATAGATGAGCTGATCGGCGACCTCCAACAGGTTTTTCTACCGGCCAGCCAGCGCAAGAATGTGTCGATTGACTACGCCCCTTCGCGATCGCACTTGCAAGTGCCCGTGGACCATCGGCATTTTGTACAGGCCATCGCGTCCATTTTGGACAACGCCATTCAGGCTGCCCCGACGGGGTCCGCAGTGAACATACGGACCGGCCCGGCCGGCGATCGTGACGACCAGTTTTTCATTGAGATCTCGGATTCGGGTCCGGGGGTCGCCGAGAACCTGGGCAAGAAAATCTTCGAGCCGCATTTCAGCACCAAGGCGGGAGGCACGGGCATCGGCTTGTCCATGGCCAAGAAGATCATCGAGGCCCACTCGGGGCGCCTCTCGTTGGTCGCGTGTAACGGGCAGACGTCTGCTGCCGTCGGGGCCACCTTCCGGATCGAGATTCCCATTCACAACATGGCCCGCAAAGGGGACGCCCCGCATGGCTAATTTGATCATCGTGGACGACGAACAAACCCTCCTGCACTCGCTGCAACTGGAGATGAAGCGCCTGGGCCACGATTGCCACGCGTTCGAGACCG
>JADFJZ010000264.1 GCA_022565195.1 Planctomycetota bacterium
TCCGCGCTTGTGAATTCTTGGTGTCGCTCGATCGCGCTTGCTTGGCGGCCGATGCGCTCCTAAACTTCCCCGTAGCATGATCACGGAAGGGAAGAAAATGTCCACGGACTGGCGAATTGCCCCGGACTGGCCGGAGCGCGAACGGGCGGCGCGCACCTGGGGCGTCTCACCTTTGATCGCTCAGCTCCTGCACAATCGCGACATCACCGACGCCGCACAGGCCAGGTCGTTTCTGCAACCCAAGCTCACCGATCTGCACGAGCCAGAGACACTGCCCGGTGCCGAAGCGGCGGCGGAGCGCATCGCCCGCGCGGTTCGCGACGGCGAGAAGATCGTCATTTACGGCGACTACGATGTCGATGGCATTACTGCGAGCGCCATCCTGTGGCATATCCTGCGCCTGGCCGACGCCGACGTGGATCTCTACGTCCCCCACCGCCTCGAAGAAGGTTACGGCCTCAATACTGCGGCACTCGAGAAGATTCACGAAGAAGGCGGTCGGCTGGTGATCTCGGTCGACTGCGGCATCACTGCCTGCGACGCAGCCCGGCGTGCCCGCGAGATCGGGCTTGAAATGATCATCACCGATCATCACGTCCAGCACGGTGAACTCCCCGATTGCTGCGCGATCGTACACCCCACGGCGCTGGGCGACTCGCCGAACCCCCATCTCTGCGGGGCCGGCGTGGCGTTCAAGTTGGCCTGGGTCGTTGCTCAGAAGCTGTCCAAAGCGTCGAAGGTCAGTCCGGAGTTCCGCGAGTATCTGCTCAGCGCGATAGGCTTGGCCGCCCTGGGAACGATTGCTGATGTCGTTTCTCTCACCGGCGAAAACCGCATCATTGCCCATTTCGGGCTGGCTGGCCTGCCGCAATCGCAGAATCCGGGGATTCAGGCGCTCATTGATTCGGCGGGGCTGACTGGTGAGACGATCGACAGCTACGCCGTCGGTTTCAAGCTGGCACCGCGATTGAACGCCGCCGGGCGCATGGGGCATGCCCGATTGGCGGTCGAACTGCTGACCCGCGCGGGCACGGACCGCGCTCGGGAAATCGCGCTTTATCTGGAAGAACAAAACCGTGCTCGGCGAACGCTCGAACGAAAAATCACCAAGCAAGCCAAGGAAATGGTCATCGCCGCCGAGATGCACCGCGATCACTGCCGGGCGATCACGCTGGCCCACGAAGACTGGCATGCGGGTGTGATCGGCATTGTGGCCTCGCGGCTGGTTGATGAGTTTCACCGCCCGGTGGTGATGATCTCGCTCGACAACGGCGTCGGCCAGGGCAGCGCCCGCAGCATTCGGCACTTTGAACTCGACCTCGCCCTTGAAGAGTGCGGCGAGCACCTGCTCAGCTACGGCGGCCACCGCATGGCTGCGGGGCTGAAGATCGAATCCGGCAAGGTCGATGCGTTTCGCGAAGCGTTCGCCGGTTACGCCAACAACAGGCTGACAGCCAAGGATCTACAACCGGCGTTGCGGGTCGATGCCGAGGTCGCACTGGCGGACTTGACCGATCCGACGGTGCGGGCGATTTTGCGGCTGGGTCCGTTCGGCGCCGGCAATCCCAAGCCGCGGCTGGCCAGCAAGTGGCTGGACCTGGAAGGCGAGCCGCGCTGCGTCGGCAAGACGCAGGACCACCTGCAATTCGCACTCCGCGACGGCAAGGTCATGCGTAAAGCCATCGGCTTCGGGCTGGGCAAGCACTTGCAGGATCTCCGCGATCACCGCCGCTGCCGCGTCGCCTTCCAACCGATCATCAATTCCTACAACGGCCGCGAGACTGTCGAATTGCAAGTCGCCGACATCCAGTTCCCTACCTAATGCCCGTGTCACAATTGCGGAATTCGGATTGCGGATTGCGGATTGAACAATCAGCGCCGTGCGAAAAACAAATCCTCCGCTTCACGCTTCACGAATCACGCTTCACGCGTTTAGCGGCGACCCGCAGGGGAGCGCGTGCGAGTTCACAAAGCAACTCTTCCCAGGCGCGTAACTCGCGGTCGGGCTCGAACAAATGCGCACGACCACGACAGTGTGTTTGCAACTGATGGTAGAACCCTTGGTCCGCCTCCGCGCGCCGCATCAAATCGGCCAACGCTTGTGTGTCGCCCACGGCGAAGTAACCCGGATAGTCCTCGCCGAGCAGCCCGATCGAGCCCGCGATTCGAGACGACAGCACGGGCACGTCGCAGGCCAGCGCCTCGGACACCACATTGGCGCCACCCTCCATCCGCGAGGACAGCACCAGCAGGCGGCTGGCTGCGAGAATTTGTCGCGCCTTTGGCCGCGGCTGATCACCAAGCCAGCAGTACCGCCGATTCCGCGTCGTTTCGCGACCGGCCCGATCAGCCATCGCGTCATCCAGCGCCGCACCGAGATGCAGCACGGTGATCCGGGAAGACTCCGGCAACAGCGCGGCGGCTTCGGCAGTTCGGAATGGGTCTTTGACGGCGCGCAAGTGACCCATGACGCAGACTTCAAACACGTCGGTCTTTCGCGTCACTGGTTGGCGCGGCCGTATCGCTGACTGGTAAATCACGCGGGTCTTGTCGTGGTAACGGGCGGGCAGCTCGTCCGTCCCCCTGCCGTGTAGCACAATCAGGCGCGTGGCGATTTCAAGCGACTGCTGGGCTTGTGCATCGTGACGGATGTCGTCGTACAGGTCCGTGCCGGTGAGCGTGACGATGATCGGCCGTTCGGGAGGCGCGCGGTGAAACGATTCGATGGCTTCGGCGCTGCGCCGGGCGTGCAGTGCGACCAGCAGATCACAATCGCCCGCCCCGCCGCTCTGCCCGACGCTGACGGTGTGCCCGAGCTTGCGCAAAATGCGCGCCCAGCGCAGCGCGGTCGCTCGATTCCCGCTTCGAGATCGCGGTGGGGCTGGTGTAGCGATACGAATGTTCATCGAGAAAATGATTCCCGCACGCAACGGTGAGATCAAAAAGGACTGCTATCTGGGATTGTAGGGTTTGAATCTCCCTCTTTCGAGCGAGCCGAGCAGGCCCCGGGCCAGCGCGTCGGGGTGGCGGTCGGCGTAGTCCATCGAGTAGTGTGCTTCATGGGCCTGTCGCGTGCAGTAGAGTGTCAAGTCGTCGAGCCCTTCCAGTTCGGCGATGGTCCGGGAAACCCGGCGACGGTCCCGCTTCGGCGTCTGAGGCGAGAGCGCGGGCACCAGTACTTCGGCGTACACGCGCCGGCCAAGAGGATCGTCCGTCTGGAACAGAATCTCATATTCCGGGAAGCCGGGCGGCGGGCTCGGACGCTCCGATACCCTGCTCGCTACGGCGGGCTCCTCGACAATCGGATCCGCCGCCAACGCAGTGCGGGCCGCTTCGACCATGTCCGCCTCCGGGACAGGAACAGGCTCCGGGACCGGAGCAGGTTCCGGAATCTCTCCATCGGCGATGTGGGCGACAACTTGCGTGCTGGCGACGACTTGCGTGCTGGCGACGAGTTCGGACCGCTTATGAACCTCACGCAGCGCCATCTCGCCCCTGCCGCGATAGGGGCCGGTGACCACCACCCAGTTGCGCGCGGGGAAAACCACATCCAGATCACCGGCGAGCTGAGTTTTCTCCGCAGGCAGCATGCTCTTCCAAAACAAGTCAGGCACCGCCACGTAGCGCGTGCCGACATAGTCATCCCAATGTCGCCTGAGGCTCGGATACTGTTTGCCCACAATGGGCCAAATCGCCAGCTTCTTCTTCGCCGGTGAATCTACCGGTTGGGACTTGACGACGACCGGTGCGGTCGGCCTCGACGGTTTATTGAACAGCAAATGGGCGGAAAACTCGAAGAAGAGCACGAAGGCACCCGCGACCCACAACAACTCCACGGGACTGAGACGCCCGCGCCTCCCCGTCCACGTGAC
>JADFJZ010000265.1 GCA_022565195.1 Planctomycetota bacterium
CATCGTTGGATACTCGTTGAACGATACGATTGTGGTGTTTGATCGCATCCGCGAGAACCGCGGCAAGCTGAAGGAAGTCACTCCGCAAATGGTGAACGCCAGCATCAATCAGACGTTGTCGCGAACGGTGCTGACCTCGATGACCACGATGCTGGCCGTTCTTGTGATGTACATTTGGGGCGGCAGCGGAATCCACGGATTCAGCTTCGCCATGATCATCGGCGTCGTGGTCGGTACCTACAGCTCGGTGGCCATCGCCACGCCGCTGTTACTGCACCCTAATTTGCTCAAGTGGATCATCAACGCGATCATTGCCCTTGTCCTGGTTGGCTTGGCCTGGTCCATGCAGCAGCCGGAGACTCAGGTCTTGTTCTGGATTCTGGCGGGACTGTTCGGGCTGGCGGTGCTCTGGAACGAGATCAAGCGCGGCGGCCTGGGCCGGCCTGGTCTGGCCCGTGGAACCGCGTAAGATCGTTGGCGGCAAAGACTTAGCTAGGCCATGGGCCTGCCTCGCAATAGATTGCCTTTGCGGAAGCATTTGGTGTATACTGAGATAGTGTTTTTGCGTAACGCCGGGTAGCCATTCGGAGACAGTCATGCGAACCAATCGATTGGGACTTGTTATCGCGCTGGGCCTGTTGCTTGTGTTGCCGACCAAAGCCTCGGCCGATGGCGATATCTTCGCCGATCTGACCTTGGAAGCAGCCCTGGTCAAGGCGGGCGAGACCGACAAGATGGTGGTCATTGATTTCTTCGCGACCTGGTGCGGGCCATGCAAGATGATGGACAAGGAGACTTGGCCTCAGGAAGACGTCGTCGCCTGGGTCGAGAAGCATGCGATCTTGATCAAGGTCGATGTGGATAAAGAAGAGGCCGTGGCGAAGGAATTCAACGTCACGGCGATGCCCACCGTGGTGTTTCTGAAGGCCGACAAGTCTGAGATCTCCCGCTTCGTGGGCGGATACCCGGCGAGCGAGTTTGTCTCCTTCGCCAACAAAGTGCTCTCCGGCGATGCGCCGCCTCCCGGTTCTGCGCCGAGTGGCGGGGACTTCAGCAGCAGGGGGCGAAACGCGCCGGCTTCCCAAACCGCAGTCGCGAAGATTCCAACCATGAGCGGCCTGAGTTCGGAAAAGGGCTACTGGCGTTGGATCGCCATGTTTGCTCTGGCGGCCGTGGTTTGCGTGAGCTGCTTCAAGAACCCCAAGAGATCCCACAACAACTGATCCCACCAGGGAGTCTCGATCATGCGTTTCAAGCGATTGGCGATCATGGGCTTGGTGTGCCTCAATTTGGTCCTGCTGGCCGGGCTGGTGATTCTCAGCTATGACTTGCCGGAGGCGCTGGCCCAGCAACGTGGCGGCGGCAAGTATGCGGTTGTCACCGCCCAGTACACCGGAGGCTCGGACGCCCTCTACGTGTTTCACGCGCAGAAGAAAGTTCTTGTGGTCATCATTCCGGCGCAGAACCAGTCGGGCCGGATCGGATCCATAACGTCTCGCGACGTCTCTGGGGACTTGGGGCAATAACACGACTTTCAGCTCCTGCGGAGCGCGAGAATCCGATGGACAGACAAACCTATGCAATCGGCTGCTTGAGCTTGTCGGCAGTGATCCTTCTCGTCGGCCTTTTCGTCGTCGGGGCGCTTGAGACCCAGCGTGCCGAAGCCTCGGACATGCTCTCAACGGCAGGCCAATACATCTTGCTCACCGGTGCCGTGAGCACGACCAACGACCTTGTGTACTTGATTGATACGCGCAAGGGTGTCATGGCCGTCTACAAGCTCAACGAGACGACCCACCAAATCGAGCGCACTGATTTCCTCGACTTCGGCGATGCCACTGACGACGCCAACAAACGGCAAAGACCCAAGCCGTAGCCCATTTCTGAACCAAGCGTTCTGTGGATGTTCGAATCGCCTCTCCGGCGCGGTTTACCGACCAATGCAACGGAACATATCTTATAGGACGTTGGATTTCGTGTGCGAAAAGCGGGCGATTGCCGGGCGTTTTGAAACGACACGCAGTTATTGGCGGCGTTGAGGCTTGGCTCTTGCGAGTTTCGGCAGCAGCACCGAGAGTACAGTCAATCGGTTTCCGAGTTCGGTCAGTTCGTAGGTATCGCGGGCTTTCGGGCCGATCAGGCCGGCCAGCCGCAATTCAGAGATGTGGTGATACAGCGGGCCGGCCTTCAACTGCGTAGCCGACAGCAAATGTTGATAGTTGGCGGGCCCTTCGAGCAAGCTGTGCAGGATGGCCAGTCGGTGAGGATTGGCCAGGCCTGTCATCAGAGTCGCGATTTCAGCCCGATCCGCTCTACGGACCATTCTACGGGCTGCCTGGGCGGCAGTGTCACCCACGGATCCGTTGCTCTTGCGGTGTGCGAGCAGGCTGTCCGCCCGGGCTTCGATCCATTCTCGCTTGCCGTCCAAGGCGTGCGTGATCCGCAGCACACAATCCCAGCCGGTGGCTGATCGTGTCATCTTGGCAGAACTGCTCGATCGCCGGCTACGTGCTTTGGGATACTTGGGTTTACTTGGCTTGCGTGGTGGTTTCTTCATGACGTCTTCGAGTCTTCTTATCGACTGGAATACTGTTATTTCATGATCCCAAGACAATGGTCTTCTGGAATACTGTAACAGTCGTGGTAGTTGAGGTCGGGTCTTGGGGCTTACGCGGGAAGTCAGGATGCCGACATCGACGGACCCCGTCTCTCTGTTTTGAATCAACGTGCCGGAATGAGAGTGGGAAGTGCCAACGCGGATGTGAACCTAACAGGTTGCCAGTCAAAGGCTTATGGGTTACAATGGTAGATCGGCGTCCGGCGGTGCATACTGAATCTGGAGGGATAGCGTGTCGATATTCTAGCAGGATGATCATTCTTACGGACGCTGTCTGATGGCCAAGCGGAAAAAAGCGAAATCGCGGAGTCGCCAACTGCCGATCGTGCCCGTTCGGTTACCACGGGCGCCGTT
Organism: Planctomycetota bacterium; assembly: GCA_022565195.1. Next base: position 2,972 of record JADFJZ010000265.1, read on the forward strand.
CGTGTCGGTCATCATCCCCGCGTACAACTGCGCCGACTTCCTCGGCCAAGCCATGACAGTGTTCTGGACCAGACATTTCTGGACCTTGAGATCATCGTCGTGGATGACGGCTCCACCGATCGAACGCCCGAGGTCGCTGCGCAGTACAGTGACCACATCACGTACATCCGGCAACCGAACGGCGGCAATGCTGCAGCACGAAACAGAGGCGTCGTCGAAGCTCGTGGGCGGTGGCTTTGTTTCCTTGACGCCGACGATTTGTGGGAACCAAGAAAACTCGAACGTCAACTCCTCGACTTGCTGAGGCATCCCGAATGGATGATCAGTTTTGTCCGGGCCTGGAAGTTCTTTGAATCAGGCGATAGTGAGCCGATGCCGGAAGCTCCCTCCGAAGGCGAATTGTGGGACAGACTCGTTTTCTATCAACCATTCGGTTGCAGTCATACCGGCATGATGGTCCACCGCTCCTGCTTCGAACTCGTCGGGGGTTTTGACGATGCATTCAGGCTTTCGGTTGATTGGGACTTGTTCATTCGTCTGGCAGATCGGTATCGCATACGCACCATGCCGGAATTCCTTATCCACCACCGGCAGCATGCGAGCAATACGACGGGCGATGCGGAACTGCGCTTACGCATGTATCTGGCGTGCCTGAATAAGCACCGGCGGCTGTTTTGCTCGACGCGCGGGATGCGCAGGCAGTGGCACGAATCCTACGGGGCGCGTCTGTTTCGTTTCGGACGTTACTATTTGAAACGCCGCAAGTACGACAAGTCATTGCCGCTGCTGCTCAAGTCGCTGCGCTTCGGCGGTCGTCACCAGTTCGACGACAAGCTGAAGCTCCTGGCTGAATGCGGTCTGCGCCGCATTGGAGTCGGCCGATTGCTCGATTGGGCGTTT
>JADFJZ010000266.1 GCA_022565195.1 Planctomycetota bacterium
TGTGGACGACCGTGATGCCGGCGCCGGCGGCGGCCTTTGTGTCGATGTTCTCCACGCCCACGCCGGCCCGGGCGATGACCTTCAACGCCGCCGCCGACTCGATGATCTCGGCGGATACGTCGGCGTAGGTGCGTACGACCAAGGCGTGGCAATCGCGGACCGCGCCGCGGAGCGTGTCCGGATCGCACGAAGTCAGTTCCACGACTTCACCCACGGCCCGCAGGCGCTCAAGCGCGCTGTTCGACAGCCGCTCGGCAACCACAATCCTGCATACACGATCCGTCATGAGAACGATGATCGAGCGGAAGTCAGCGGCGGTCAAGCGAATGCGAAGGATCAAGTACGAGCGCCTAAGCGCGGAGGTCCAGCATGAGGCCTATGGAGCGGTTCAGATCGGCCGTCGCGGAGGACATGCTCTCGGCCGCTGCCTCGATCAGTTTGAGCGCGCTGTCGCCTTGCTGGTTGGCGATTTTGAGCATTCTGCCCGCGACCGCCAACTGGACCTTGCCCAATGAGCCGGCCGCCTTCAGATTCACCGCCGCCGAAACCGAATCGATCGTAGACATAAGGCTACCCGCTCGCCTGTCCACCTATCCCACCTCAGAAAGGTACGATACGGGGAGACTCGCCGGCCTGGGAAGCGACACAATCCGGAGAATCAGCATTGGACGTACCGCATTGGACAGCATAGCCTTGAGGACACAATCGCAATTCCGTACACATACCGAACACGGAACTGTTGGATTTCTGAGGGACAGGTGCCGAAAACACCATATGTTGCGTTCCGAAGAAGGCATGCCCAAGGAATGCGTGGCCCTGTCAGATTCGGCAATGGAAGGATCTGGATTTTTGGGTTGACGTTTGGTCTATGTTAGGACATACTTTGCTACCGAACGAAAGACGTACAACGGTCAGCCCGCCCGCAGCTCGGCAGGTGGGCAGAGGAGCGGATCGCGATGGGAGAATCACAAGCTGGGAACAACATCAGACGCTACGAGGAGGTCGAATGCGCAATCTCAAAGCGCCGGTTCCCGGTTTGGAGGAGTCCGCCCGCGAAATTCGTTCCGAGAACGACTCTGAACTGCCCTTGTGTATTCTCGGGCCTGGAGGTGACTTTCAGCAATCCTGGCCCATGATTCGCCGCAATGCCGCCCGCAACGCCAAGGCTTTGAGGATTGAGACCGAAGGCACGGCAGCAGCATTTAGCTGGTGTGTGCTCATGCAGCGGTTGGCGGGGTTGTTTGGGTCGCTGCGGGTCAAGCCCGCGACGCGTCGTGGACGCGTCGGCCCTGTTGGTCGCGTTCTTCGCGTTTCCTCGTCCCCTGCGACCGGGGATACTGACCGAGCGGCCGCTGTATCGGCATCCGCTCCAGAATTGAAGGTGCATCACGATGCCCCGAACCTCTGCAGCACACGACCGGCGCCGCCTGACATCCAGGCAGGTGGACATCCTGACCATCATCCGCGCGTATCAAAGGAGCCATGGCTGTTCGCCGACGATGCAGGAAATCGCCGACCGAATTCGCGTCACAAAAGTCACGGTGTTCGAGCACGTCGAAACCCTCGTCGCAAAGGGCCTGTTGCGCCGCTTGCCGCACAAGGCACGCTCTTTGGAGCTGACCTCGCGTGTGGAGTTGCCGGATGACCGCTCCACGGTGTTCCCCGTAGTCGGTTACATCGCCGCCGGTCTGCCCATCGAAGCCATCGAGAACCGAGAAACGATCGATCTCGAAGATTTCTTCAATACGCGCCATAGCACGTTTGTCTTGAAGGTTCGGGGCGACAGCATGATCGACGAACAGATCCGCGATGGTGACTACGTCGTTTGCGAACAACGCTCCGAGCCGCGCCGTGGAGAAACCGTGGTCGCACTTCTGGATTCCGGTGAGGCTACGTTGAAGAAGTACTATCGAGAGAAGGGCAAGATCAGGCTCCAGCCTGCGAATCCGGATTTCGAGCCGATTGTGGTAGACCCGAGCGCGGTGGAAATCCAAGGCGTTGTTGTGGGCATTTTGCGAACGTGTTGAGCCGGCGAACTGCAACCTTCCGCGCTATGGACTCCCCCTCAGGTGCTGGACTTGTTTTCGTTGGCTTGGTCGTCTGCTGGGAGCGCCTTGCGGTCGTCATCCAGCGTGGCTGCCGTGTCGATGTCATCCTTGACGTCCTTCAGACCCTTTTTGAACTCGACGATGCTCTTGCCCATAGACCGCGCCACATCGGGCAGTCGGCGTCCGAAGAAGAGCAGCGCAACGGCTGCGATGACAAGCATTTCTGGAGCACCGGGCATCCAGGCCAACATATCGAATGACGCGAGCATGGTTTCTCCTCGCTCAGTGGCAGTGCCAGGCGGCCATGCCAAGCGTTTCACGAATCGATTGGCGACCAGCGGCGTTGAGTATATCGGCGGCCGGAGCACGATCCTGAATAAGTATACACCAATAAGCAGACCTGCGGTAGATGGGATTTCGGGCCACTTGAAAGCCCAACCAGCGTTTTCAATGACCGGATTCTCGAGTACACTGGCCTGCAATAAGTCGTCCGTCGGGGGAATAAGCTATTGCAAGCAGCTTGAAAGGTGAGGTGACGAAATGACGCACGTTCTGGCCTGTTCGCTGATTCTGTTTGTCAGCCAGCCACCGGGAGATGTCCTGAGTATCAGCGCCACGTTGGATGCCGAGGAACTCTCAGTGGGTTCGCATTATGAAATTGTTCTCAAGGTGGAGATCAAGGAGGGCTGGTCCGCAGCCGCAGCCGGTGTGCCGGCGCCGCTCGTGCAGATCGAAGTCCCGCCGTCCGTCGAATTGTCGGGCAAGGTCTTGACGTCGCAGAGGGAACTGAGCAAGAACGAGTATCTGCAGGCGCCGTTCGAGCGCTTGCTCAAAAGCGAAGAGGAGCACATCGGGTTCTCGCTTGTGAAAGCCCCGGGCGCCAACGAGCAAATCGCGCTGAACATCATGGCCTACGTGAGTCAGGATCCCACGGTGGACAGCTTTTTCATTCGCCGTCGGTTTGCGCTGGACGTCAAACCCCGCGCCCAAGCCGTCGGCGTGGTTGGCGTCACATCGAACTGGGGCATCGACAAGCACTTGCTGCAGATCGGAGATCCGGCTGAAGACTTCAGCCTTCCGAAAGCGTTCGACCCTCCGATCGGCTTGGGCAACTACCTGGGACAGAAGTACATCATCGTAACGACTTACCGCGCGCATTGGTGACCGTTCTGCGGCACGCAACTGGGTCAGTTGCAGCGAATGTATGATGAGTTCAAGAAGCGCGATACGGTGGTCATCGCGATCGCACAAGAAGACAAAGACCTAAAGTCGCACGGCAAGATCTACAACCGCTTCAAGCCCGCGCCACGGTTCGATATCGTCGCAGATTTGAACCGCGCCCAGACACGGGCCTACAAGCGCACCACCGCCTACCTGATCGACAAGAAAGGCATTGTCCGGCAGATTTTCCCCATGATGATCCACCATCGTGCTTCGTGGCGTGCGATCCTGAACGAGGTTGATCGGATTAGCGCAAGTCCCTGACAAGCAACACAGGTGTCCTCAAGAGCGTCGGATTCCACCTGTGTGAGTTGGGCATCTCGCCTGGCAAACGGGTACTCTGACGCGCGGCCGTGTTCGCGCCGACCGCATTTCCGACGAGATCGTCAAGCGAGTGCTTCTTGAACGTCGACTAGGGGAGCACTCTGATGCGCGCGACGAGGCTGGCCAGTTCATCCAGACCTCGAGTGATCTCTCCCGTTGCGCCCTCCAGGACCTGTTGTTCAAGCTGGCTCGCATTCTGGCTCAGCGTGGGGTAGCCGTGTCCGCCGCCGCTGCCTTTGAGCTGGTGGGTCAGGCGCCGCAAGCGATCCATATCGTT
>JADFJZ010000267.1 GCA_022565195.1 Planctomycetota bacterium
TTTCCTTATCATTGCAGAGCCGCAAGCTTCAGCTTGCGCGGATCAGGTTCCGGTGGGAACGCTCTTCACTTCGAACGTCCGCGCGGGCTCCCGACCAGTCGGGATTCCATTCCGCCCGCGGCTCGTTGGGTTTTTCGCCTGTGGCGCGTTTCGTGGATTGTAGGAAGTCGCCGCTGCATCGTCCAGACAGTGGGAAGAAGAATCGCGGCGGCGGCGGTCTATTCGAGTGCCGTTTGCAGGGCGAGCACGGCGTAGGCCGTTACCAGCATGGGGTTGCCTTCGTACCAGCGGTCCGCTGTATTGACCCAGCTACCGTCCTTGTTTTGCAGCGCGATCAGCTTGCGGCACAGGTCCTCCCGCCAAGAATGTTTGACGCCCTTGCCGTCGGTGATGACCGGCTCGCCCCAGGCCCGCAAGGCACGGGCGAAGACGTGATAGTAGTAGTACAATCCCTGTAGCGACTGCTGGTTGGGCATGTTGGGATTGTGATCCAGCGTGTAGTGCTGCTGAATCCACTTCCATGCCGCCTGGACGCGGGGATCGTTGCGGTCGAGATCAGCGTACAGGTAGCTTTTGAAGCCCGCGTAGGTCATGCTGCCGTACGAGCGCAGACGAGGCTGGCCTTCAACCATGACCGTGCCCGCTTTGCTCTCGCCGTTGTTCGCGGGTGTGTAAACGAACCCGCCGTCGTTCGCCCCGCGGGCGAATGCCTGGTCATTACTGGCACTGAGATTTTGGCAGCGTTGGATGAACTTCAGCGCTTTCTTGTAGGTCGGGTCGGTGGCGGGTAGCCCGCTCTGCTTGAGCGCATCGAGCATCATTTGAGTGTTTGAGAGGTCCGGCCTTTTGTTTCGGCCGTAGCCGGTGCCGCCGTACCACGGATTGCTCTCGTCGATGTCTTCCACTTCGTCCCATTGCAGATTCTTGAGGAAGTTCTGAGCCTTCCTGATGTGCGGCTGGTACTTTTCATCCTTCGTCGCCGCCAGGACCATGAGACAGACGCTCGTATAGTAGTTGCGTAGCCCGAGGCCTTCAGGATAGATGCCGCCGTCTTCGTGTTTGAAGCTCAGCACCAGCGCCAGGGCTTTTTGGACCACGGGATGGCTGGCGCCGTAGTCTTTGTGTTGGATGAAACACTTGCCGATCATTGCCGTGATGGCCGCATCGGACTGGCCCATGTTTTCCCACCCGCCGTCGGCCCGCTGGGTGGCCTTCAGAAACGCCAGGCCGCGATCGATGGCAGCTTGGGCGTCGTGCCGGGCCTTTATGGACAGTGCGGAAATCGGGCCAGCGTGCTTTGCGGGCGGCCGGCGATCGTCGTCGGCTTGAGCACAGGTTGTCCATACTGCCAAAACGGTTACGATGGTGGCGATTCGGGAGCGTTTCATTGCACAGACCCTCAATAGCGGTGCGGTGTTCCCTTATATTATACTGCGAACTCCGAATGTATCCACAGGAGCGAAAAAAGCCCCAGTCGGAAGTGAGTTCCTCCTACACTGCTTATCCAGGCGATTCTTGGGGTGCAGCGAATGTCAATGATTCCCGTTACGCGACACGGCTTCAGCGTGATCTTCGCAGCCACTCTGGCGTTGCTGGTCGTTGGGGCCGTGGGGTCGATGGCGACCGCCCATGTTTGGTGGGTCGTGGCTGTCATGTGGTGCTGCGTGATTTGCTTCTTTCGCGACCCGGCCCGCAACATCAAGCGACAGGCCAACATCCTGTACGCAGCGGCCGACGGGCGAGTGACCGAAGTGACCGAATTGGAGCATCACGATCTTGTCGGCGGTCCGTGCCATCGCATCCGCATCTTCCTGAGCCTGTTCAATCCTCATATCAACCGCATGCCCTGCGCGGCAGAGGTTCGCTCCGTCACGCTCAAACCGGGAAAGTTTCTCAATGCCATGAGATCCCGATCCGCGGAAGAAAACGAGTCGAATACACTGCTGCTCGCGCCCGAGGCGCCCTTCGCCGGGCCGATGGTCGTCCGCCAGATCGCCGGCAAGGTCGCCCGCACGATCGTGTGTCGTGCCGAGGTCGGCGCGTCGTTCCAGGCCGGCCAGCGCTTCGGCATGATCAAGTTCGGATCGGGCACGGAGTTGGTCGTTCCGAAGCAAGAAGGCTTGAAAGTGTTGGTCAAGGTCGGCGACAACGTCAAGGCCGGCCTGACCGAAATGATGAAACTCGATAAGATGTAAGCATGGCATTTATCGGCAAGGTGCATGATGCAAAGACAGAAGGCCGGCGCAAACGGCGCCGCCTGCGCTACGTGCAGACGCTGCCCACGCTATGCACGCTCGGCAATTTGCTCTGCGGGTTCGGCGCCATCGTGCTGTGCTTGCGGGCCTTGTCGCTGGCCGATGCTTCCGTGCCGTTGGAGGTCATCCAGCGCAACAGCCAGCTCGTCGAGCGGCTGCTGCCCACGCACATCGTCATGGCGGCCTATCTCCTCTTTGCGTCCATGATCTTCGACGCCCTCGACGGCAGGATCGCCCGCCTGACGCGCAGCACGAGCGATTTCGGCGCTCAACTGGATTCATTGGCGGACGTGGTCAGTTTCGGCGCTGCCCCGGCGATCATCGTCGTCGCGCTGATGACTCGCCAGGTTCAAGATGCCCAGGCGCTGGTCGCCGCGCCTCAGATTCAGAGCTTGCTTACCCGTGGGGCGTGGCTCATGGCGGCAGTGTATCTGTCGTGCGCCGCTCTGCGATTGGCCCGGTTCAATGTGGAAACCGGCGGCGATGAAGAATCGCACATGAGCTTCCGCGGCTTGCCCAGTCCGGGTGCGGCGGCTTGCATTGCGTGTCTGGTGATTCTGCACGATCACGTCTATTTGTACGACAGGAAGGGCGGAGCGAAAGTTCTGGCAGATCAGGGTGGCATGCTCAGCGAAGCCATCCTGTGGTCTCTGCCGGTGCTGGCGGTGGTGTTTGGCTTGCTGATGGTCAGCCGCTTCGAATATGTTCACGTCGTCAACCGCTATCTTCGAGGCCGATTGTCGTTCGCCGGCGTGGTGCGGGGTTTGATTGTTGTGGCCCTCACGGTCATTTATCCGGAAGTGACGATCCCCGTGCTCGTGGTCGGCTACGCCCTCAGCGGCCCGCTCATCGTCGCGTACGGGACAATCTTCGGCGGCAGAGGCCATGCCGTGGAAGAAGAAGACATCGAGGTCGATACCGACATCACCGAGGAGTCGCATGACCTCGCGGGTTGACGCGATTGACTTTTTGGGTTTGTGAATGGATCGCTCAATACGCGGCATCTGCTAAACGACGAAGTCAGTTCGAGAGATCCCTCCCGTGGCTTGCCGTTTAGCAGCTCTTGCGATGGCGGTTTTGGCATACAGTTGCACGACCAATATGGGTTTCAATGTGCAGTGATTCTCTTCGGGATCGTGGACCCATCCACCCGGTCCCGCACATGCTTCGAGGGACATGAGGTTGACTGATCCATCCGTGCGCGTTCGTTTCGCCCCGTCGCCGACAGGTTATCTGCACGTCGGCGGTGCCCGCACCGCGTTGTTCAACTGGCTGCTGGCCCGCAAGCACGGCGGGCAGCTCGTGCTGCGGATCGAAGACACCGACCAGAAGCGCGAAGTGGGCGACTCGCTGCCCAAAATCCTCGACGACCTCCGCTGGCTTGGGCTGGACTGGGACGAGGGGCCCGAATTCGGCGGCGACTTCGGGCCGTACTTCCAGAGCAAGCGGCTTGATTTGTACGACAAGTATTGTCAGCAGTTGCTCGACAGCGGCGATGCTTACTATGCCTTCGACACGCCGAAAGAGTTGGCTGCGATGCGCGAAGAAGCCAAACGCAAGAAGAAGACCTTCAAGTATCCCCGACCGCAGACATTCGCCACTGCTGACG
>JADFJZ010000268.1 GCA_022565195.1 Planctomycetota bacterium
CGGGGAATGGAAACGGGAAGCGCAATGGTCAAAGCCACGGTCTGCGCGCGACACCTATTCCTGGGATGCCTGTAACGACCGGAGATACGGGCATCCTCCCTCCTATTACCGGTACCGTGGGCTACAAAGTGCAGTGCCCCGAATGTAGTAGCCCGCTTTATCCCTCTGAGGGATGTATGAAGTGCGAAACATGCGGCTATGCTCAATGCTAGCTGAGAAATTGCCCCAAATGGGTGAAATCGTCCAATAAAGTAGTGGAAATTTGACCCGAATGCGCATAAAAATCATTGTGGGGTGTGACTCCTGTCGATATATATAGTGCTGCTGACGGGAGGTTATCGTCGTAGGCGCGGAATCATATATTTTTGTGGAGGGTACCCGGCCGAAGCGGCTGGGCGCTGGTCGAGGATAAAAACGGCTTCTTTCCCCTCCGGAAAGCACCGGGGTTGCTCTTGTAGCACCCGGTGCTTTCTTTTTGCCCACTCATTTCGATAGGGGTATCAAGTAATCCGGAATGCACGCCAGCTTGCCTTCGCCGTCCACTGAGGCGAGCGTGGTCCGGCCCGTACACAACAGCGTGCCGTTGCGTTTCAACTCATAGCTGTGATCGATGCGCGCGGAGGTCACGCGTTCGATGCGGGTGGTCAGGGTCAGCACATCGTCGTAGCGCGCCGGTTTGATGAACTTACATTGTGCTCTGGCAACAACGAGAAAGTGGCCGCGCTGTTCCATGTCGCGGTAGCTGTGGCCCGCACGGCGCAGCAACTCCGTTCTGCCGAGTTCGAAAAACTCGAAATACCGGGCGTGGTGCAGATAGCCCATCGGGTCGCACTCGACGTAGCGCACCCGAATGTCCAGGTCGCAGTGATCCAGAGGTGTGTCGCTTCCTTTCAAGGCGAGACTACCTGTCACCGCGGCCTGCGAAAGTTACCTTCACAGTTACGTCGCGGCCTTTTCTTCGAACGGTGACGTCAGCCTGATCGCCCGGCTTGAACGCCTTGACCGCGTTGGCATAGTCCCCCATGTTCTTCACGGGCGCCTTGTTGATCGCGATGATGATGTCGCCGGCCAACAGGCCGGCCTGGTCGGCAGGTCCGCCCTCGACCACGGTCTCGACACGGATCCCCGGATGTTCGTCGCGATCAGGAACTCCGGGCCTGAAGCCCATGCGAACCTTGAGATCCCACTGCCTTCCTCCGCGCCGGGAGGTGTTCTCGACCTTCTGGAAGGTGGGTCGCTGGTCGGCCTGAATGATGTCGTCCGCGACTGCTTGTATGAATTGCACGATCCCGATGGCGCCGTCGTAATCGATCTTTTCAACATCGTCGGAGGGTCTGTGATAGTCCGCGTGCAAACCGGAAAACACAAAAACCACGGGAATGTCCTTGGCGTAAAAGGATGCATGGTCGCTGTCGCGACGCATTTGCGCTACATTCTTGACTTCCAGATTCGTCATGCTCTGTGCGTGCTTATCGACCAGGCCGCCGAATTCCTTGGCGGTTCCAGTGGCCCAGACTTCCACAGGCCGACCTTCAAGCCGGCCGATCATGTCCAGATTGATCATGGCTACGATGTCGTTCAGCGGCACGGTCGGGTGATTCGCGAAATGGGCTGATCCCCGCAGGCCGAGTTCCTCGCCGCTAAAGCCCATGAAGATCAGGCTTCTGCGTGGTTTCGGGCCGGAGGCATAGATGCGGGCCAGTTCCAGAACGCCGGCGGTACCCGAGGCGTTGTCGTCGGCGCCGTTATGGATTCTCGCATCGGCGGGATCAAAATCGTTGTCCAGACTGGGACGGCGGCGTGGCGGAACGTTTCCCAGGTGGTCGTAGTGTCCGCCGAACACCACATACTCATGGGCCAGCGGCCCCGCGCCGGGCAGGATGCCGATGACGTTCTTGGTCTTGACCGAGCCGGACTCCAGGCCGGGATGCCCCTTCAAAATCACGCCGGCCAGATCGGCCGAAGCGGGCGCGTTCTTCTTGCTGATCCTGTCGTGCAGCGTTTCGATCGAGTCCGCGCCACCGGCCTCGAGAATCTGATCCGCCAGCACTCGCTTGACGTGAAACATGGGCAATGCGCCCGGTCGGGGACGGCGGAAGGGATACAAATCATCTTCCTCGTTCGTCGGAGGGTTCACAAAGATGAGGGCTACCGAGCCGTGCTTCTTTGCGAGCTGCGCCTTGACCAAGAACGACGCATGGTCGGTCCGGTTTCCGCCGTGATCGTCCCTCCAATGATCCGGCTCATAACGCAAGATCAGCGCGACCTTGCCTTTGACGTCGATGCCGTCGTAATCGTCGTAGTTCTTTTCTTGGTTCGTGATTCCGTATCCGACAAACGCGACCTTGCCCTCGAAGGCCTGGGCGGCCGAGAACGGCATGGGCGTAAAGTCCTCATCAAGCGTACACGGTACGTCGGCGCCCACCACTTCCAAACGGCAGCGATCCGTGATTCGAGACGGCTTGGGGATTTCGAACCACTGGAAGTAGCTGCCCTCGTCGCCGCCGGGCAGGAGTCCATAGTCGAGGAACTGATTGGCGAGGTACTCGGCGGCGAGCTCGATGCCTTCGCTGCCGACGCCGCGCCCGCCCAACGCGTCGCTGGCCAGATAGTTAATGTGGCCTGAGAGCAACTTCATGGAGACGGTGGCCGACCGCTCGGTCTCGGCGTGAAGTGGTGCGAGTGCGGCGAGAATTGCAATGACGAACACGCTGGCAGATCGTTTCATTGGGCGAATCTCCAAATTGTGCGTCGGAGCCCGGAAAGGAACTGCCGGCAATCATAATCGGCAGGCGCGCTGATTACAACGTCGCCCGATGGGGAAGCCGCAGCGGCGTGCCGTGCTTGCGCCTACGGCGTGCGGGCGCCCATTTCGCGATCCAGGGCCAGCAGGCCGGGGCCGTTGTCGCCCACCAGTTCCACTCTCTGGAGTACTTCCTGGGCACTGCCCTCTTCTTCGACTTGCTCGGTCACAAACCACTGCAAGAAGACATGCGTGGCGTGGTCGCCGAGTTTGTTGGCCAGATCGACCAGACCATTGATCTGCTGGGTGATCTTCTGTTCGTGGGCCAACACTTCCTTGAAGATCTCCGTGTACGAACCGTAGCTCGCCTGCGGCTCACTGATGGCCTGCAGCAGCACACGACCGCCGTGGTCATTGATGTAGTCGTAAATCTTCATGGCGTGGACTTGTTCTTCCTGTGATTGGGCGTGAAGCCAATGGGCAAAGCCCTTCAATCCCTCGGCACTGAAATAGGCCGACATCGCCAGATACAAATATGACGAGAACAACTCTTCGTTGATTTGCTGGTTCAATTGCTTTTCCATTTTCGGATCGAGCATGCGGATCTCCTTGTGTGCCGAATTCGTGGTTTCTTACTCCGTGTATTTTAGCATAGGAATTCCGCAAAGGGCGAATCGTAACGCGGATTGGCCCGGATGATTTACCGCAGAGCACGCAGAGGCCGCAGAGAAGTAACAGAAAAGAACCTGGCGAAGCCGGTGCAGAACGACGAGTTGATACCCACTCTCAACACGACACCGGCTCGTATTCCTCTGCAACTTCTTTATCATCAACTCTCTGCGCTCTCCGCGGTCTCTGCGGTTATGAGCTCTTCGAATCAGCGACGAGTTTCGCACGGGCCATAGGCGCGATCGAGCAAGTCGATCGGATGCACGATTTGCAAGTCGCGGCCTGTTTCGATTGCTTGCTGCCGCAGATGCAGTATGCAACCCGCGTTGGCCGTCGCGACGATTTGAGAATGAGTCTCATCAATGTTTTGAAGTTTACGCCGGGCCAGTCGGTTGGCCATGTCCGGCTGCGTCAAGCTGTAAGTGCCGGCAGCGCCGCAACACCAGTCAGC
>JADFJZ010000269.1 GCA_022565195.1 Planctomycetota bacterium
CGGGAACGCCATCCCGTCGGGGACGGTGCATCCAGTACCGTTCGCGCCGACCAGGGACGTACCCTATCGAACGCTCGTTGCAGACGTTACTCTGGAGGAGTGGGAAAAGATCTGCAACGGCGAAATCGAACTTCCACAGGGCTGGTCCCTGGAGGCCAAAGAGGACCTCACGCCGGGGCGTTCTTGATGTCTGCGACTTGGCAGGACGCTTACCTTGCGCAAGCCAAGGCGGACTACCAAGTCTTTGAGCTGCTGTTAAATGAGGAAATTGCGGCGTGTCATTGGCTGCATTACTTGCAGATGTGTACCGAAAAACTCGGCAAAGCCGTGGCCTTGGCTGGTGGGCAGTCCTTTTCGCAGGTTCGATATTCGCACAAATCCTTCGCGCAGTTTCTCCGCACCGTCGCGCGGAACCACGCAATCCAGGAGCATCTGGACATGACTTCAAAGATGCTGCGCGCATCGGTGGGAGGGGTCTTGCCTGTTGCGTACGATATCGAACGGCTAGCTCCAGCGCTCGCTCATGGTGGACCAAATCCGGAATACCCTTGGGAAACCTCGGGGGGCTCCATAGTTACTCCGGCAGAACATGAATTTTCAGTCGCCGCGGACGTCAGGAAGCCCCAAGGTCGCAATCTTCTCAAACTTGTTCGAGTGGCAATGGACCGCTTTGATCAGTTTTTTTGACAGATGCTAATCATGGTGCGACTTTGCTCTCATGAGCGTGATCTTGGCGTCGGGCGAGAGGCGCAGCGTTGCTTCGCGGAAGATTTCGTGATTGCAGCGACCCTTCCACTTCTTCAAAAAATTCACCGCCAGATGCTCGTTCTCGCCGGCGACCTGCCGGATGGCCCAGGCGACGACGTTCTGCACGTGCGTGGAGGGATCATTCATCAGCGGGTCGATGAGCTTGAGCACGTCCTTGGATTTCCGGCCGCCCTTGTTGCGGACGATGCCGGCGGTGGTGACGGCGAAGCGCCGCTTCCACTCATTCGGCGATTGCGTCCACAATTGGAGCGCTTTCCAGCGGGTCTTGTCCGCCAGGACGAGGCGGCCCGCGATGTTGATCGCCAACTGATCGCAAACGACCCAGTGATCGATGTGCTCGAGCCAAATCTCCACCTCCGGCCAGGTCTCCGCCGGCAGCCGACGTTTGAAAACGGTCAGCAGGAGGATGCAGAACAGGATTTCGTCGTGTCGGCCGTCGGGAAAGACGACGCTCAGGAACTCCAGCGCGTCCTCGGCGGTCAGTTGCCACTCGCGCGAGCGGAAGGCCTTGACCGCGGATTTGATGTCGTCGAGCGGCAGATCGTCGAGCGCTTGGCCGTCGGAATTCGGCGCGCTGGGCCGGGCAGCGAATTGGCCGGCTGCCAACTTGCTGCCTTTGCGCTCCAGAAGTTCGCGAATATCTTCGCGCCATTTATATGCTGAGTTTTCAGTCATCGACGACCTGTTCTGTTACGACACTTGCCGAAGTGTGCGGGCATCATATCAGACCGAGGCCGGATTCGGAAGGAGCTTAAGCGATCGCAACTGAATGTGCGGGATGGCTTCGTAGCGGCCGACGTCCCCGTCGGCCGTCTCTGGATCATTCCGCCGACGGCCTGCGCGACGCAGGCCGCTACGCCAGGACTGAAGCTGCTCTAGGGAGCGTTCAAGACCGTGATGCCGACAGTGTCGGTCGCCTGGTCGCCTTGTTCATTGGTGACGGTGAGCGTGATGGTGTACGCCGTGTTGGTGGACACGGCGGGCGCGCCGAATACAGGTTTCTCGATCAGCGTGCTGGAAAACGTAAGCGACGACGAACTCGAGGACCAGGACAGCGTCAGTTTTCCGCCGGCGGGATCCACGCTGCCGGATCCGTCGAGCGTCACGGTGTCCCCCTCACTAACGACTTGATCCGGGCCGGCGTTGGCGATCGGCAGCGGATAGGGCTGGATGGTTATTGTTTGTAGCGCGGTCGCGCTGCCGCCCCGTTCGCTCGTGACTGTCAACTGCAAGGTCAATGCAGTGTCCTTGGTTACTGTTGGAGCTGTGAATGAGACGATTTCTGAAGTCGGATCCTCCAGCGTGATCGTGAAGTTGTCGTCGAGCTGTTCCCAGGCGTAAGTGAGTTTGCCGCCGTTGGGATCGGTGCTGGCCACGCCGGAGAAAGTAACCGTTTGCCCTTCGTAGGCGGTGGCGGACGCAGTGATGAGCGCGGTCGGCAGCGGGCCTGGATCGATCGTGACGCTGAGCGTGTCGCTCGCGGAAACGCCGTCGCGCGTTTCTACGGTCAGCTTGAACACCAACGTCGTCGCTTCGCTGACGGCCGGTACGGTGAATGAGGGGTTGGCCGTATCGGCGTCCAGCAATTCGACCTCAGGCCCGCTGGTTTGGATCCAAGTGAACTTGCTCGCGACGCCGTCCAGATTGATTTCCGTATCCTCCCCGAGGACGACCGTCTCGCCTGCATTCGCGGAAATGTCGTCGCCGGCATCCACGTCGGGCAGGGGAATGGGCTCGACGGTGATGGTCACCGTGTCGGTCGCCGGCACATTCAGATCGGCCGACAGATCGAACGAATCCGGCAAAACGGGGATGCTGAGCGTTCCCAGAGACGAATAGGCCGTGACCTGAAAGACGAGTTCAGCCGGCTCATTCACGTTCGGGGCAGTGAAGGTAGCCTGCGTCGACTCGGCGCCCGAGATAATGACCAGCGGGCCTTCGATTTGTTCCCACAGAAAGTTGGTCAGTGTCGCCGTTGATCCATTGACGGCCGTGAGCGTGACGGTGTCGCCTTCGACAACCGTCCGGTCGATGCCCGCGTCGATCGTGGGTTGCAGTCCGCAACCGCTGGCCCACGCCAACACCGTGGCGAAAACCGCCGTCACTGTCCGTTTACCGAGCCGCATACTCTTTTTTCCGTTGGCCATGATTGTGATCCTGCCTGATGGAGTCTCGCGTACCATTGTCTTGAGTGCGTACGCATGAGCGCATCTCTCATCGGCGCGCACCGGGGCGGACCTGACTTACTGCGTTTTGGGTCGTTCCTGATGTGAGGGCGGGCGCGTGGCCTGGCGGCAGGGGCCGGAGGGCTGGCCCCCGCCTCTGTTTATAGGGCCTCGCGCGGGCGAAAAGCCTGCGACTCTTCGTTTCGTTTGCTGTTCAAATGGCAATCGCTTAGTTGGAGGGCGGGTCTTGGGGCGGCAGGTCGATGATGTCGTAGTCGTATTGCTGCTGCCTTGCGTCCGGTGTAGAGATCATGATCCGATTGTGGAAATGCCGCGACAATTTATTTCGGACCCACTTCCGCATCGGCGGGATCAGCAGCCCGAAACCGAACAGGTCGGTCAGCAGGCCCGGCGTGATCAGGACCGCGCCCGCGATGAGGATCAGCAGCGCGTCGATCAATTCATCGGCGGGCGAGACGCCCTCGCGCATACTCTTTTCAAGCCGCCGCCAGGCCTTGATTCCTTCGCGCCGGGCCAGATAGGCGCCGATAATGCCCGTCAGAATCACGATGCCGATGGTCATCGCCACACTGGTCAATTGACCCAGCTTGACGAGCAGCGCCAACTCGATGAGCGGCACCAGCGTGAACAACAGCAGCAACCGAAAGAACATCGATCCTCACTCTCATCTGGGTGGCATGGGCATCCCGGCGCTCAGAATCATTCGCCCGCCGTCCCCCGCCACACTCCAATCGCCAGAAACAGCCAACCCGCCATCAGAGCCAGCCCGCCGATCGGCGTGACCGCGCCCCAGCCGCGAACCGTGGAGATACTCAGCATATACAGACTGCCCGAGAACACCACGACGCCGAAGATGAACAGGCAGCCGGACCACATGATCCAGGGCCCGCCCCAGCGCTCCGCCGCC
>JADFJZ010000270.1 GCA_022565195.1 Planctomycetota bacterium
TCCATGGTTTCACGTAATTGGCCTCGCTCAACGAGGTTGGCACGATTGTCTTCTATCTGTCGCAACCTGTTGTTGGTGCCTTCGTCCACCAGGCGATCCAGCAGGCCGGTCTGGACCTGCACGTAGCCGACCAGAGTCACCAGCCCCAGCAGCACGACGAGTGCCCAGCCATAGGCGCCCGTGTCTTCGATTCGTCGGAAGAGCGTGGAAGGAGACGAATAGACCAGCAAAGCGTGACGCACGCCTAAGGTCGTCGCCTGTGACTCACTTCCCTTCACGCTCGAAACCTCTTTGTAGATCAGGATTTACATCGCCCCCGGACGCAAGCGGGGGGCACACCGCGGGCAGCCAATGACCATCTTATGACAATTCGCGGGTTCGCCGCAATTATTTGGGGGAAAATGGCTTAGCAGCCCTGATAGGTCTCAAACCAGCCCGCCGATGACCTTGCCGCGACGCACCTGGGCCGGGGTTCAGTCACGCGTATTTTTGCTGAGATCGATTTTGAACGATCGGTCGAGGGCTTCGGCGAACTGATAGACTTCATCGAAATCATCGATGGTATCGTTGGGTTGTTTCTGCAGGAACTCATTGTCTACCAGCGCGAAGATGATTTCACCAAAGTCACGCGTGCGCCGGATGTTCCAGTGGTTCAGCACAGCTGAGGCCAGAGCGCCGAATTTCTGAAGGGCATAGTTTCGCAGGCCCCAACAGAGGTGCTGCCCGGAAACGTGCCGGTTGAGTTGATCAATGTCGCCGACTTGAGCGAGTAACTCCTGGATTTGCTCCGGTAGTTCGCCGTTCAATTGCAGGTATTCAAGATGCTCGAGGTCAATGTCGTGCTCGTACATGAATTTGTGCAGTTCCTGCTGCTCCGGACTCATCTCGCCGTGGACTTCCATCACGGCAAAAGACAGGCCCTCCTGCACAAACTGGAAAGCATCGAGCGGGTACTTTCCCAGGTCGCGGATGACTTCATAAATGTCCTTCTGCGGCTGCCCGACCATGTTTCCCTCGTGACGTAACGAACTACTCCTTCGGAGTGTCCTCCCTCTCTTTTTCCGCTTTGCGTTTGCTTCTGCGCGAGCGTTTGCGCCGCCGTCTCCGCTTCTTCGCAGGTGCTTCATCGGTCTCCTGCTGGGCGGTGAGTGTGGGTTCTTCTTTCTTCTCCGGGGGCGTGGGCGGTTTCGGTGGCTTGGGGGTTGCGTCCTCAATCTCGCCCTCAGGCGGCAGGATATCCTCTGCAACCACGGTGATTCGCTTCGAATCATCCATTTCGATCTGGACGAGTTGCGTAAGGATTTGGCGGTCCACTACGATGCCCTCGCCATGCGCGGTTCGTATCGATCGTCCGATCTTTGGCAGTTTCTTGTCCAGTGACTCGTAGGTATCATGCTCGTAGCGCAGACAACACTTCAGCCGCCCGCAGCGCCCCGACACCTTCGATGGATCCAGCGTGGCCTTTTGCATCTTGGCCATACGCATACTGATGGGTTTCAGCGTCTTCAGAAATGTCTTGCAACAACATTCCTGCCCGCAAGTCTCATAGTCCGCGAGCAGCCGCGCCTCGTCACGGGCGCCGACCTGTCGCATCTCGATACGCGTGTGATATTCCTGCGCCAGATCCCTCACGAGCTGCCGGAAATCAACGCGATTGTCCGCCATGAAGTAGAAAATAATCCGTTCACCGCCGAAAACATGCTCACACTCCACTGTTTTCATGGGCAGGTTGTGCTTGGCGACGAGCGCGTTGCAGCGCTCGAGCTTCTCCTTGACTTGGGTCCGGATGCGGCGCTCCTCATGGAGATCGTCGGTGCTGGCTT
The DNA here is from genome assembly GCA_022565195.1 of Planctomycetota bacterium. The sequence continues at coordinate 1,824 of JADFJZ010000270.1, forward strand.
CGCGGAGGATTTTGCCGCGTTTGAAATCGAGATAAGTCTCACCACTGTTCTTGGCGTACTCCTGCATTTGCTCGCGCGAGATGGATTTGGAACAACCGCTGCACGTCAGACTGACCTGGTTGCCGATTTCAATCCCACGGTCGGTCTGAATGACCACTTGCCCGCCACAAGTGAACTTCATCCCCGGTTTGTACGTGAATTCCCCAATGTGCTTGAGATAGCCGTAGCGCACAACGGCCGTGGGGTAGATTTTCTCAAGCCCATGGCCGCACCGCTCGTCCGGGTCGCTTGAGCAACCTACCGAGCCCAGGGGCACCGAACTCACTTCCGCAATTCTCATGCCGCAAATCCACCTGCCAAAAACACACACGCCGTTTCGAACTCAGTAAACATTATATCGGCGAGTCGCCCGGAATGAAAGAACGTCAATTGGATTGCACTCGTGCGAGCCTAATGGCCAATCCTTCAAGACAGAGACGCGTGTTGGCGTTCATGTTGAGTTGAGACTCGGCCTCCGCGACGGCCCGGATCGCCTGACGCGCCGGTTCGGTGCCGAGCTGCGCCGCCAGCGGCTCAAGCTCAGCGAGTGAGGCCGTGTTGCAGATTCCGGTCCGGCACCCGCAGCTCAGGCGGAGCAAATCACGATAAAGCGTCGCCATCATGGCCAACAAGTGTCGCAGCGCCTGCCGCATGGCATCCGCTTCGCTCAGTCCTTCGCCGTCATCCTTCTCAGCGCCTTTCGTGGGGCGTGCCTTTCGAGAAGCCGTCGCGGGGATTTCATTGCGGGCTGGCTTGTTCGATCGTTCGCGGATCACGCTGCTCATTTCTTTGCCCGCTGTTTCCAAGTGGCGGGCGAGCTTGAGTGAATCCGTTCGGCCAAGAGTCACGATGGATTCTACCAGGTCCTGGTTGCGGCCGTAGAAACCGTAGTCGCACAACTGGATGGCGGAACCGAGTGAGCCGGGCTGATGGTTGGCGAGGTAGTGAATCTGCTCTTCGTTTGCCTCGCTGCGCAGGGCATGAAGCATCTCAGCCACGAAATCGGGCGGCAAAGGCCGGAAGGACACGGCTTGACACCGCGAGCGCGTGGTGGGCAGCAGTTTGCCGAGTGCGTTGGTGAGCAATATCAAATGAGTAGCCTCGGGCGGCTCTTCGAGTGTCTTGAGCAGGGCGTTTTGGGCGCCGGGCGTCAGCCGCTCGCATTCGCGAATGACGAACACCTTGGCCACGCCCATCACCGGCTTCTTGCCGGCGGCCTCGATCACGAATTGGCGAATGACGTCGATGCCGAGTTCGAACGCCTTGCGCGCACGGACCAGCGAGTCGGAATGAAACTTCGCCAGCCGCCGGTGTATAAAATGGCAATCGGGGTGAGTATTGGCATCAACGAGCGTGCAGGACTTGCAGTTCCCGCAACTGTCGAGCCACGGATCGTGCAGACTCGCATACTCCTCAGGCGGATCGGCCCGCTGGCGACGATTGTCACACAGCAGCAGCTTGGCGAAGCGGACCGCCAGCATCTCTCGCCCCACGCCCTCGGGCCCGTGAAAGACATAGGCGTGCGGCACGCGCGCGCTCTGTAGCGCGAGTTGCAGGATCCGCTGCGCGGTTGCCTGATGTCTCACGTCGAAGATCGACATGGCGGCAGTATACAGTGATTGTCTTCACAAGGACAGGCGTTTACACGCACATGAGAAGTGGAAACAGAGGCACGACCGTTAGGGCGTACTTGAGCAGTGAAACCGAACAACGCGAGAGTTCCCCAAGAGTAATCAAAGGGGTCAGGAAATTGTGTTGTAGTGCATGCCCGACGACTATTGGAGTTGATGATCACAAACGGGATTAGGGTCCAAAAAGATTCCTGACCCCTTTAATTCCTTCAATACGCATTGCGGAAAGTTCGTCGCGTAATAGTTTCCGAATTCCCGCCCATCGCTACTCCCATTTGTATCCTCGTGCTTTCCACACATCATACTTCTTCAAGAGATATTTGGCCGCAA
>JADFJZ010000271.1 GCA_022565195.1 Planctomycetota bacterium
GACGGACACCATGAGTCTAGGCATGTTTCGCCGCAAAGACAACTGCGGGCTATGCGAACCGCCTATGGAAGCGGTCGGTCCGGGACACCGCGCATGCGCACACGGCGCGGAGCCGCGCCAAGTACGCGATCACGGCTCACTGAACTGCAGCAGACCTTCCAGTCAGCGTGATCAAGGCGATCTCGGGCGGGCAGCCGATCCGAAAAGGCACAGCCCAGGAGCACCCCACTCCGGCCGAAACATGAAGGAATGTCCCGTTCACTTCGTGCAGGCCCCGGCAGTACTTGCGTGGGATGCCCTCGAAGTTTGGCCACAACGGCCCGATGCCCGGCAGGCGGATCTGGCCTGCGTGGGTATGGCCGGCCAGCATCAGGCCAACGCGATTCGGCGGAAGGCGATAGACGATCGGCGGGTGATGGGCGAGCAGGATTGTGAAAGAGCCGGGCTTGATGCCCAAGAGCGCGGATGGAACGTCGCCCGACGTCGGAGTCCGCCCGTCAACGCCGGCAATCATCATCTCGGCCCCAGCCCGGGTCAGCCTCGCATGCTCGTTCGACATCATACGGACATGGCCGGAGAGCTGCTCTGCAAGTTGCGGATCGTCGTGGTTTCCCAATACGCCGAAGCAACCCAGGCTCGGCTGGACGCCTTCCAGGAGCCGGGCCGCCAGATCGGCCGACCTCTGCGCTTCGGCGTGGGCGTCGCCGATATCGCCGGTGATCACGACCAGTTCCGGATCGAGTTCCAGCAAGCGCCGGCGCGTTTCATCCAGTACACCGTTCCACCGGCGAAGGTGCAGGTCACTGAGCTGCGCGATGCGCAGGCCTTCAAACTCAGCGGGCAGGCGCGATGGCCGGACTTCAACGGTGTTGACTCTGACGCGCGACAACTCGTACTTCCCTCGAATCGATCCGCAGGCAATTGCGATCCTGCCAGACTCAGCAATCTCGATCGGGCATTGCCCGCGACATTCTACGGCAGCGGCTCAAACTGCCAACTTCGGCCTCGGGATCGGGCCTCCGGGAAACATGATTCACATCCCTAAGGCGTCGGGCCGGGTGCCGAAACCGCAGCCGAATGACGCAGCATCGGCTAAACGAGGGTCCAAACCCCGCGGGCGTAGTGAGGAAGATCTGCCACGCCCCAGCCCGCTGCAGCAGACTGACGCGAGTACCAACGACAATCCCGCAAGACCTTGGCAGCCAACGAACTCCCAGTCCACTCGGGGTTGCGCCTTGACCGTTCGCGTCGGCAATACGGCCCGCAGCGGTGCTATGAAGAGAGGGTAACTGCAGCAAATTAGACTTCTCTAATGAAATGGCTTGTGCGTCCACCCCAGTACGGGGTATAATTCTTGCGGTCGGATCGACGAGCCAGGCCCGAACGAGGAATTTGTCTTGCAAGTCCCGCATCGAATTGCCTAGATCTCGCTTCTACCTTCTTGGCCGGAACAGCGGCCACTTTCAATTGTGATCCTGAAAGTAAAATCATGGGATCACGACGCCATCGACTAGGAGAAAAGAGATGGGCAAAAAGTTGTATGTTGGGAACCTGAGCTATGATGTGAGCAGTTCCGATTTGGAACAAATGTTCTCAGCGCATGGCACGATCGAGAGCGCGCAGGTCATCGAAGACCGCTCGACCGGCCGAAGCAAAGGGTTCGGGTTTGTGGAGATGTCCTCTGATTCGGAAGCACAGGCAGCGATTGACGCGCTGAATGGGCAGGATCATGGCGGTCGCGCCCTCACGGTCAACGAAGCCAGACCCCGCGAGCCGCGTAGCGGTGGCGGTGGCCGCGGCGGATATGGCGGCGGCGGAGGCGGCGGCGGCGGCTACGGCCGCTAACCGAACCGTACAAACCAACTAAAAAGGGAAGGCTGCCACAAGCGGCCTTCCCTTTTTTCATTTTGACATGAGCCGATCGACATACGCAATACGTTCTTCCGGCAGCCGCCGCCTCGAAGTGTTCTGCCCCTTCGCCGATTCAAACATGATCCGTCGAGATACGAATACCGCGGCGGAGGTATGATCGTGGACGAACTGCCCGGTGGCCTGTGGGATCGCTTTGAACTGTGGCGGGACGTGCGACAGGGGCAAGCAGGTCTGCCCGCCCGCGCAGCTCTGAGCTTGACGGCAGCTCTGGTTCTCCTCGCCGGAGCCCTGATGGTTCTCGGCCTGATGGAGCAGTCGTCCTATGTCCGAGATGAGCATGTGGCCATCGCGCTCGGCCTGGCCGGCGTATTATGGTTCGTAGCCCTCATCAAGATCTGGGCCACCTACACGCGCTTTCGCAACGTGCTCAAGACCGTCTTCGGGATTCTGGCCATCTGGGCGGTCGCCATTCCGCTCGGAATCCTTGCAGACGTCTTCATGCACGGCGGCGAGGAGTTCGTCATCGCCGCATGCATCCTGACAGCCATCGGCGGGAGTATCCTGCTGATCACGTCGACCGCGCACCGCGTTCGTCGCGGTAAGCCCATCTTCACGCCCGAAGGGCTCCCGAACATCAATTGCCCCTCCTGCGACTATTCCATGGTCGGCCTGCACGAGTCCCGTTGCCCCGAATGCGGAACGCGTTACACACTGGACGAGCTGCTCTTGAAACAAGGCTACCGCTCCCTGGACCAACTCGGTTCAGAGCATACGCAGCACATGCCGAATCCTCTTTCGCCCCCGGGGCCGCACGATCGCGACGCACTACTCCTGCCAGAAGGCTCCCGATAGGCATGAGCCCCATTCACACTCGTCCAGCTCGCGAATCCGATATCCCGCAGATCCTCAAGCTGTTCAAAGACTCGTTACCGCAGTCCTACGGCGGTTTCATCGACATGACGCACGACAATCCATGGCTGCACGGCACGGCGGCTGACGAGTACGTCGCTCGCACGCTGCCGGACATGACGGTGGCGGAGGATGTGCAGGGAACTGTGGTGGCCTTTGGCGTGCTGCAAGGCAACTTCATCGACCTTCTGTGGGTGCGTCTGGAGCGCCGCGGCGAAGGGCTCGGCACCCAAATGATGGACGAGTTCGAGGCCCGGATAGCCGAGGAGCACGAAACCGCCCGGCTGGAATGCTTCGAGCCCAACACGCCGGCCATCGAGTTCTACCGCCGGCGCGGATACACCATCGAGCGAACTTACTTCGTCGAAGACGCCGGCGTCAATACGGCGGTGATGGTCAAGAAACTAAAGCGGTAGGTCCGGTCTTCGACCTCGCGGTCGATGCGCGCCGGACCCTACGGTCCACCTCGGACTGCGCGCCCTCTACCCGACCCACGAGGGTGACCAACACCAACACTGCTCAAGAGCAGTGCCACACAACTGTCGGGACCACCCCGGCGAGGCGGATCGTCCCCGATCCGCACGACCCCAAGGCCCCGAAGGGGCCCAAGGTCAGTAGCCAGGGGCGCAAGCCCCTGGAAAACAGCCAACCCACAACACTCCCAAGCCCCAGCGGGGCGACAGACCGCACGACAAGAGATAAGTACTGCGTCCCCCGAACTCATCCGCTCCGAACTCGCTGTGGTTTTCTTGCTACAAGCACGGACCCCAATTGCCCAGGAGGATCGCCAGATCGCCTGCGTTCACATCTCCGTCATCGAAGATGTCCGCAGGACAGCCGTCACATGGCCCCCAACTCCCCAAGAGGACGGCGAGATCGAAGGCACCGACGATCCCATTGCAATCCAAGTCGCCGGGGCAGGGTGCGGGCAAATAGACACAGCCCACCGTTGGATCGCAAGCGTCTTCAGTGCAAACATCGTTGTCATCGCAATCGAGCGGTCCGTACTGACAGCCGAAAGCAGGATCGCACGAATCAA
>JADFJZ010000272.1 GCA_022565195.1 Planctomycetota bacterium
GCCAGCGGGATTGCAGCGCTTCGCTCCAGTCATCGTGCCACCGGCCTGCCTGGCTGGGGGGATAGTGCCCGCTCCAGGCGTCTTCCTCGTCGCCCGACGGATTCGACGGCGCCTGCACCGCCGTGATGTGTACCGGCTTGCCGAAGGAGGCGAAGCGGTCGATCATCGACGACAGTTGAAACATGTCGCGGACGTACATGCCGTCCCGGCCGGCGCCCACGTAGAACTGCAACCCGAGGGCATCGAAATTAACGCTGTTCTGCACGATCATGTCGGCGTACAGCAGCGGCGGAATCGTACGCGGGTTGCGCGAATAGTATTCGCCCCACGGCGCCACGAGATCGACCACGGTGAGCGCTTCGGGCGCCATTTGCTTGGTGATCGCCGAGGACAGTCGCGTCAGCTCGATGAGCTGTTCGAAGTTCATGTTGAAGGTGTTGTGCGCGTGGACGCCGCTGATGACGTCCCAGGCCTGCACATGCTCGCCGAAGCGCTCGACGACCCGGCGGATATGCTCGTAAATGAAATCGCGAATCGCCTCGAAATCGTGTTCGTAAATATACAGCCAGTCGGGCACGTCCGGTTCGTCGAACGACACCAACGGGCCCGCCTTGATCGGGATGCGGTGTTTGGTCAGCCAGTCGATCCACTCATCCAGATCGTCCCAATCGAATTCGCCCTGTTTAGGCTCGATCTGGCGCCAGCAAACGGGAAGATAAACGAAATCGAAGCCGTTGATCAGGCGCTTGCGATAGAGATCCTCTTTGTTCTTGGGGTTGATTCGGCAGCCGAAGAGCCGCCGCTCGAGCTGGCCCAGTTGGCGCCGGCGGTTCAGAAACACACCGGCGTGGAACAGCGACATTTGCTCGCCCAACAGCACCGATTTCCGGAGAACCTCGTTGGCCACTTTGGCGGCTTCGGACATGCTGCCGCATTTGATGGCCTCCACCAGCAGTTCCTGGCACTGCCGAAAGGCCCGCTCGATCGTCTCAATGTTGTCGATATCGAACAGACCCCAGTCCTCGCGTTTCTGGCAAATGCGCATCATTTGAGCGCGGGCCAGTTCGAGGTGCAAATTGTAGGGTCGCTCGCGTTCGGGCAGCCGCGTGGTCTCCAGGAGGATTGTCCCCACGCCCTCCACAGGCCACAAAATAGCGAGCGCTGCCGGGCCTTGGGCCCGTTTCTGGCACTTCAGTTCCCCCTCGCTCAGTTCAAACTCCCCCCGGACAGGGACATGATCGCTCCCCAGCAGGTAGGCGCCTTCGAGAGGCAACGATTTGGCCGGCTGGCCGTTTTCAAATATCTCGAAACGCAACATAGGGCTGCCATCGTCATGGGGCGGAGTCCGTTCGGGAGGCCGCCCACCAATTATCGTGATCCGGTGTCTTCGATCGGAGTCCAGTGCACCATTATGCCCAATCGCGACCTCGGCGTCGAGATTATCCTTGCGGAATAAGATCGACCCGCCGATCTCGCAGCGGAGCGCGCGTCCACGCACGCCGAAAAGTGCGGGAAATCGTATGCCCAGCGCTTATAATCTCTTTAGAAACGATCAACAGGGTCAAACGCTTGGTCAGGTTACTCTAATGCTCGTAGTTTGCTTACTGCTGGCTTGTCTCTTCGCGCAGGACACGATCCGCTACGACAAATTGACGCTACTCGACGGCCAAGTGATCACCGGCCAGATCGAGCAGGAAGCCGGCGACTACGTCATGATCCGCGTGATCCGGGCCGGCGGGAAGGTCAATTTCGTCCGCCGCGTTGCCAAGCAGCACATCGCCAAGCGCGAATTCGTGGACCTGCCGCAGCGCCGGGAACAGACGCCGCCGGAAGATGCTGTGCCGTCCGTCGAGTCCGAGGCCGAGTCCGAGGCCAAGGTGATCGAAGACAAACCGGCTTACCTCGCGTCGATCTTCAATGAATGGGAAATTCGCAACGTCGAGGAGACCGCCCGCCGCCTGCTGAAACTGACCAGCCGGCTCACGGCGACCGAAGTGCAGCAGCTCGACAAAGCGGCCGAACAGCACGTAGGCTCCACTCTGGCCCAATTCAGCGCCCGAGTCAATCTGGAATACTCGCGAATCAGATCGGGGCAGGGTTTCTTCCGATTGTACTTCCTGACCCATTTCACGCTTCGGGAGACGCACGAGCTTCTCTCGGAGGCCTTTCGGCAGGCCTTCGATGCCAAAATCGCTTGCAGCGGACACCGCCCAGCCGGCGAGCCCTGCGATCGCGTCGATACGATTTCGCAGTGGATCCAACGCCCGAACGACTACGACGGCCAAGGCGATCATGCCCTCGAATTCAGCAAACAACTCACGCGGACGATGGGCATGGCCCGGGAACTCGTTCGATTGCGACATACGCTGCACTTGAACAAAGAGCTCATCATCGAATTGAATTCGCAACGGCAGCATTTGCGGGAACTACTGGCCGGGGTCAATCAAAGAAAATCACAGGCCGGCCGCCGGCCGCGTTGATTCCGGATGGCCGTCGGCATAGCATCCGTTCGCATGTGTCCAGTTGTCGTCCAGACTTCATTGTCGAACCTCCCGAGCCGGCGCGGCAAAGTTCGGGACATCTATGATCTCGGTGACAAACTGCTCTTGGTCGCCTGCGATCGCATCAGCGCCTTCGACGTTGTCATTCCCAGCGCCATTCCAGAGAAGGGTTGCCTGCTGACGGCACTCTCCGAGTTTTGGTTTCACAAGTTCGCCCACATCACGCCGCACCACTTGATCGAGGTCGTGCGGGACAGACCGCCCGAAGGGCTGGAGGAGTACGCGGACCAGCTCGGCGGTCGCTCGATGCTGTGCCGCAAATGCGACGTGGTGCCGATCGAGTGCGTGGTCCGAGGCTACATCACTGGCTCCGGCTGGAAGGATTATCAACGTACGGGCGCGGTGTGCGGCATCGAGTTGCCGGCCGGTCTGGGGCAGTGCGAGAAGCTGGCAGAGCCCATCTTCACGCCGGCCACCAAGGCCGACGAAGGCCATGACGAGAACATCAGCTTCGAGCAGGCCTGCGCCGCCGTCGGCCGTGACACGATGACCCGCCTGCGGGAAAAGAGCATCGAGTACTATCAGGCGGGCGCCGACTACGCCCGCGAGCGCGGCGTGATCATCGCCGACACCAAGTTCGAGTGGGGCTGGTTTGATGGGCAGCTCATTCTCATCGACGAAGTGCTCACGCCCGATTCCTCGCGCTTCTGGCCGGCGGATGATTATGAGGCCGGCCGCGATCAGGACAGTTTCGACAAGCAGTACGTCCGCAACTATCTTCAGGGTCTCGTCGACGCCGGGCAATGGGACAAAACGCCGCCCGCGCCGGAACTGCCGCCCGACGTCGTCCGCAACACCACTCGAAAGTACATCGAAGCGTATGAGCGTCTGACCGGCAGGACCTATGCTGGCTTGCAGTCTTGATTTGACGTATCATTGGCGCGCAGCGACCCGTTAGGATTCACTGTGAGCAGGGTTTAAGGATTGTAGGGTTCAGGGTTTCAGGGAAGGACGGTCTCCGATCAAAGCTACGCTCCTGGTTCCTTCCTCGACCCCTCAGATCCTTGCCCCCTTGAATCCTGTGGACAAGCGTTTCGGCGAAAGCCGCCGAATGTGAGCGTAAGCATCATGTCCTTGCTCGACTATCGAACCGCGGGAGAGTCTCACGGACCGGTCATGCTGGCGCTCATCGAGGGGATGCCGGCGGGCCTGCGGATCGACACCGATTTGATCGATCACGAATTGCGCAGGCGGCAGGGCGGATTTGGGCGCAGCGCCCGCCAGAAAATCGAAAAGGACCACATCCTCATCAAGTCC
>JADFJZ010000273.1 GCA_022565195.1 Planctomycetota bacterium
CTCGCGCAGAGCACGCCAAATCACGCTGGCCATGCTGCGCGCCTCTTCTAGCTGGCGCTGCTGCGCCAGGAACGTGACCACCTCCTCGCGGGCTTCTGCAAACGTGCGATAGAAGGGATCCGGCGGAGGCAACTCCGGGCCCACCAGTTCGGACGCGCCCTCACCCAAATCGTCCTCGGTCGCGGGCGGGCCAAAGTCCTTTTGATGCGCTCGCCAGTAAGTTTCCGCCTGTTTTTCCGTGATCGGCTGCGCCAACGCGATCTCGCCGGTGTTGATGGCCAGGTATTCGACCTGCACGCGATCGGGGATGAGGTAGCCGAATTCCAGCGCACTCCCGCCGGAGGTCTGCTCTTTGTATTTCTCAAAATGAGCGAGAACATCGTCCTCGGAGATTTCGGCATCCGGCTCGATCAGCGGGCTGGATTTGACTTCGACGATGTGGGCGTTCAGTTTCTCATATTGATCGCGGACGGCCTGCTGGATCTCCAGCTCACTGGGCACGATGCTCCCCCGGGCCATGTTCCAGAGTTGCTTCACGCTTATGTAGTTCGCGACGGCAAGCTCGATTTCCTCCGTGGCCACTTTGTTGTTCAGGGAGAATTGATTGAGGTCGATGCTGAAGGTCGCGAGCTGGAGGCGAGCCTGCTCCAGGCCCGGCCGCAGGCCCCGTTCCTCGGCTTCGCGCAACAGCAGGAGGTAGTGTCTCTGGTCGAGCGGTTCAACACGGCCCTGAGGTCCCCAGGGGTAATTCCAAGGAAGCCCCAGCCCGCTGAGGATGCTCGTCTGACGTTCGACGACGGCCAAGTCGCCGTTGGTGACGGGTTCGCCGAAGGCATGGAAGAGCACGTCGCCGGACGGATTGGGCTGCATCAACGAGGTCAGGGCGGTGCCGCCCACGAACGCGATCATCAAAAGAACAGTGAAGACGGCCAAAAGCTGCTTGTTGTGCTTGCGAAAGAATTTGATCATGGCGTACTAATCCGTTGGTGTATCAAGGTTTACGAATCCTAAAGACGATTCACTATAACGCTGTGTCCAGAAAAAGCAAGATTCAGCCGATAGGCCCGACTATATAGTGGAAGTTGACAACAGCCCCAATGCTTGGTAATAGCCCCGTCCTGCGACCAAGCTGCGAGGCCGATCGGGGACCACGGCGGGAAATTCACAATGGCCTACGTGTGAGTCGATTGTTCCGGACCTCCACTGGGCCTTGGCTGTCCGCTTCGAGGGTGGGTCCGTGTGACGGCATGAACCTGAGACGGGCTCATCGCTTTTAAGAAGGTATAGTGGCGAAATCAGAGAAGAAAACCAAGAAGGCCGGCAAGCCCATCAAGAAGACGGCCAAAAAGACCGCGGCCAAGGCCGGATCGAACGGCGGCGGTGCGCTGGTCATCGTGGAGTCGCCGGCCAAGGCCAAGACCATCGAGAAGTATCTCGGCCCGGGCTATACGGTACGGGCTTCGATGGGGCACGTTCGGGATCTGCCCGAACGCGAATTGGGCGTGGACCTCGACAATGACTTCGAGCCGGTCTACCACATCCTGCCCCGCCGCGCCAAGCTCATCACTGATTTGAGGAAGCTCGCCGCCCAGTCGGACATGGTCTATCTCGCTACCGACCTCGACCGCGAGGGCGAAGCGATCGCCTGGCACTTGGCCTGCGCCCTGGAGCTGCCGCCGGAGAAAACGCAGCGCGTCGTTTTCAATGAAATCACCAAGAGCGCGGTCTCGGAGGCGTTCGACCATCCACGCACCGTGGACATGAACAAAGTCGACGCCCAGCAGGCCCGGCGCGTCCTGGACCGCATTGTGGGCTATCAGCTCAGTCCGCTGCTGTGGACCAAGATCGCCCGAGGCCTGTCCGCCGGCCGCGTGCAATCGGTCGCCGTGCGCTTGATCGTCGAGCGCGAGATAGAGATTCGCGAATTCATCCCCGTTGAGAGTTGGCGTATTACCGGATCCTTCACGCCGCAACTCGACGAAGCGCCACAGTTGGTGAGCGACTGGCAGAAGTTTCTCGAAGGCGGCGAGGACCCCGATGCCGGGCGAACCCAGAAGGAAAGAGCCCGCTGGCTGGGCGAGCACGCCTGCTTCGAAGCCGAACTCATCAAAGTCGACGGCATCGAATTCCCCGTCAAAACCCGCGACCAGGCCGTCAAGCTGGCCGAGGAACTCGGGTTTGTGGTTGAGGAAATCGAGGAGCACCCCTGGGAAGAATACGCCCGCCTCAACCTGACCACCGTGGACGTCGCCGGCAGCACGCGCCCCGACGCCGCCGAATTCAAAATTGCCGGCGTGCAAACGAGGAAGACTTCCGGCAAGCCGCCGGGCCCGCTGACGACGGCGGCCATGCAGCAGGCCGCATCCAGCCAGTTACGCTTCGGCGCCACGCGCACCATGCGAATCGCCCAGCAGCTCTATGAAGGCGTGGACATCGGCGCCGAAGGCAGCGTCGGCCTGATTACGTACATGCGTACCGATTCGCTCAACCTCAGCAAGGATGCGGTCGGCGCGGTACGCAAGTTCATCGGCGAAAAGTTCGGCGATAAGTACGTGCCGGCTAAACCGAACGTCTTCAGCAAGAAAGGGCGCGCCCAGGAGGCGCACGAAGCGATTCGCCCCGCGGACGCTACGCGCGTGCCCGCCGACCTCAAGAAATTCCTCACGCCCGAGCAATTCAAGCTCTATGAGTTGATTTGGAAGCGATTCGTCGCCTGCCAGATGCCGCCTTCGCAATGGAACAGCACCACGGTGACGGTCGAAGCGCCGACGACCGCCGGCACCGCCACGTTCCGCGCCAGCGGCCGCGTGCTGCTCTTCGACGGCTTCCTCAAGGTCGCGGGCGTTTCGGCGACCGCCGGCGACCAGATTCTGCCGGAAATGGCTGAGGGCGATCGCGTCGCGCCGCTGGAGATCGATCCCGAACAGCACTATACCTCGCCGCCGCCGCGCTTTACCGAAGCGTCGCTGGTCAAGACGCTCGAAGCCGAGGGCATCGGACGGCCCAGCACTTATGCGCCGATTATTCAGACCATTCAGGACCGCGGCTATGTCGAGCAAATCGACCGCCGCCTCTACGCCAGCGACAAAGGCCAGATCGTCACTGAAAAGCTCGTGGCCCACTTCCCCACGATCATGGACCTCAAGTTTACTTCCCACATGGAAGACGAACTGGACAAGATCGAGGACGACCACCTCAACTGGGTGCGCGTGCTGCACGAGTTTTACGATCCCTTCAAGGAGGCCCTCGATAAGGCCCAGACCGAAATGGAGCCCGCCAAGGCGGAGCCGAGCGATTACACTTGCGAAGACTGCGGCAAGCCGATGCTTTATCGCTGGGCCCGCACCGGGAGGTTTCTGTCTTGCTCCGGCTATCCCGATTGCAAGAAGGCCCACAACATCGATCGCGACGGCAAGCCCATCGTTCAAGTGGTCGGCGACCATCCCTGCGAGCTGTGCGACAAGCCGATGATCCTCCGGCAGTCACGGCACGGGTCGTTCCTGGGTTGCAGCGGTTATCCGGAGTGTACGCACACCATTCCCTGTGCCGCCGACGGCACGCCGCACAAACTCGTGGCGGAAAAAGATCTGGAAGAGCCCTGCGAGTCCTGCGGCGCGGGCACCATGAAGGTCAAGCGTCGCGGCTGGCGGGCGTTTTTGGGGTGCGATTCGTATCCCAAGTGCAAGACGACCAAGCCGCTGCCCGAGGGCGTGCGTTTGGAGAAGGTCGCCGCTCCGCCGCCCAAAGAGGCGGGCTTCAACTGTGAACGCTGCGGCCAGCCGATGGTCATTCGCAGTGGCCGGC
>JADFJZ010000274.1 GCA_022565195.1 Planctomycetota bacterium
ATTCAATACCCCTTCGAATTCAACGAGTTCACTCCGATGGACGCGGAGCGGTTCGCGTTGGGCGAGCGTCTGTTTGGCGAGTTGGTGTGTCTGTCGTGTCACGTTCTCGGCGACCCTGCGGTGCCGGGATCGAACTCCGCGCCGTCCGCGCCGAATCTGGCACTGACGCACAAGAGGATTCGATACGAGTGGTTCCGGCAGTGGATGCAGGCGCCCGGCAAAATTCAGCCGGACACGGCGATGCCGACATGGTTCCCCGGTGGCCAAAGCGCCTTTTCAGAGGAAATGGGCTATTCGGATGAGCTGCGCAAACCGCTCGAAGCCGTGTATACCGACAACGGCGAAACGCAACTGAGAGTACTCATGGATTTCATCTGGCAAGCGGGGCTGACGAATTACACGGCCGTGGACAAGTCGCGGCTGCCCGGCGCCGATGACGCCGAGGCGGCTGACGTGCAGCTGCCCGTGGCCGCTCCCGGCAGGCCGCAACCCGCCGCCCAGGCCATGCCGAAGCCCAAGTTTCGGCGGATCAGCGGCGCGATCATCGATCAAACCACCGTCGGCCCCCGGGCCGCTCGAATTGTTAAGGTGTCCGCCGATGCGGGCACGATCAGCGGGCGAGTAATCTGGACCGGCGGCGAGATCCCGACCGATCACCTGCCGGTGGCCCCTGATTCCCGCTCGACCTGCTGTCCGAACCAGGCCACCAAGCCGCTGGACCGGATTCTTGTTGATGAGCGAACGGGCGGCGTGCGGGAATGCGTGGTATACTTGGCGGGCGCGGTTCAAATGCCGCCTTTTCCGGCGTCGCAGCAGCCCGTGGAAATTGCTATTCGCAATTGCGAGTTCGATCGTCGCGTGGTACTGGTACCGCGTGGCGGGCGGGTCCGCTTCGTCAATGGCGACGACCTGGCCCATAATATTCGCGGGCGTGCGGGCAAAATGCTGCTGTGGAGCAAGAACCTGTTCGAGCGGGGCTCGACCGCCGATCTTGAAGTGGATAAGCTGGGCATTATTCAGACGCGCTCCGGCAGCGGCTTTGACTGGATGGACAACTACATTTGGGTGGTCGATCATGCCGGCTACGCCCTGACCGACGAAGAAGGAAGATTCACGTTAGAGGGCATTGGGCCTGGCGAATACACGCTGCACGTGTGGCATCCGGGGATTCAAATGACGACCGCCGGCAGCGGTGGCGGCGGCACTGGCGCCGGGCCCGCGAGGCCAGCTGTGAATTTCTCGTCGCCGATCGTGGTCGGCGGAGAGATTATGGTGCAGGGCGCCCACGAAACGCGTGTTATTGTGGAATTGCAATAATCGATCACGGTGATCGTTTAGCATTTTGTTAGGATTCGCGACGCTCCATGCGGAGGTCCGCGCGGGCTAAAGCCCGCGGCTCGTGAAGAACTTTTTGAGGAGATGATGATGTTGGGCAAACGAACGATTGTATCGGCACTGATGGTGGCCATGATGTGCAGTGCGTCCGTCGCGCTGGCTGACGGCGGCACGATCAAGGGCGTGGCTAAGTGGGAAGGAAAAATTCGGCCGAGCAAGCCGATTCAAGTGGATGCGGATCCGCATTGCGCGAAACTGCATAAGAATGATCCGCTGCTGAGCGAAAAGCTGGTCATCAATGCGAACAGCACGCTTCGCGACGTATTCGTGTACGTCAAGAGCGGCCTGCCCGCCGGCAAGACCTGGACCGTAACTGAGGAGCCGGTGGTCTTGAACCAAGTGGGATGTCACTATGAGCCGCACGTGTTCGGCATCATGGTTGGGCAGGAATTGAAGGTCAAAAACAGTGACAACACCGCGCACAACATCAACACGCAGCCCAAGAACAACCAGGGTTTCAACAAGGGCCAACCCCAGAAGGGCATGGAGTTTACCAGGACGTTCGATACGCCCGAGCAAATGGTCAAGTTCAAGTGCGACGTGCATCCCTGGATGAGCGCTTATTGCGGCGTCATGGAGCATCCGTTCTTCGCCACCACCGACGAAGACGGCAACTTCGAGATCACCGGCCTGCCGGACGGAACGTATGTCCTCGCCACGTGGGGCGAGCGGTTCAAAAAGGGCCAGGAAATGACGGTGACCGTCACCGGCGGCGAGACGCAGGAAGTCGAATTCGTCTTCAAGAAGCCGTCAAAGAAAAAGAAGAAGAAGGACTAGCCAGAAGCGTATTTCACGATTGATTCGACTCCCAGGGGCCGCAAGCTAAAGCTTGCGGCCCCTTTTTCCGTTTAAACAGCGAACCAGCCAAGGAGCCGCGGGCTTCCCTTCGGGTCTGAGCCTCAGGGTCGAAGACAGCCCGCGCGGACCCACGCAAGGTGGGGGCGTCGATCCGTACAATGATCCGCGCAAGCTAAAGCTTGCGGCTCCTTGCTCGATTGCTTGCCGGTTCGCACATCCTGTACTACACTGCTCGCCTAAATGAGCACAACGGCTTCGTCAACTCTGTATGCGCCCGGGGCGCGCGCCGCGTCCGGCGTTTGGCTTCATTGGTTCGCCATCGTCGTGGCGGGGTGTACGTTTTGTCTGTTGCTGGCCGGCAGCATGGTGACCACTACGGGTTCGGGCCTGGCGGTGCCGGACTGGCCGACGACTTACGGCGAGAACATGTTCACGTTTCCGCCGTCCAAATGGGTCGGCGGCATTTGGTATGAGCATGTGCATCGGCTCATCGGCGCCGCGGTGGGGTTTTTGACGATCGTGTTGTGCGCGTGGTTGTGGTTTTCCCGTCTGTCGCGCCGGGTCAAGTGGTTCGGCACGGTGGCGCTGGTCGCGGTCTGTGTTCAGGGGCTTCTGGGCGGACTGACCGTGCTGTACATGTTGCCGACGTGGATTTCGGTGGCCCATGCGGGTCTGGCGGAGATTTTCTTTTGCATCACGGTCTGTCTGGCGGTGGTCACGGCGGAGCGTTGGCGAGGGAACGGGGCACCTTCCGTTCGTACGATCGGGCAGGCTCCCGACAAGTCGGGATTTCATTCCGCCTGCGGCTCCTTGTCTGCTTCTTCCGGGGCGTTGCTCAAGAAACTGTGCATGCTGGCCATCATTTGCGTCTATCTTCAGATTCTGCTCGGTGCGGTCATGCGTCATACGCAATCGGGACAGGCTATTCTCGACTTTCCATTGTCGTATGGTGCGTTGCTTCCGCCGACGTCGGATGCGGCGCTGGAATCGATCAATCTGGATCGCGTGTGGGAGCACGATCTGGAGGCGGTGACGATGGGCCAAGTGTGGATTCACTTCGCCCATCGCGCCGGGGCGCTTGTCGTGGCGTTTGCGGTTGTTGTGTTGGTCCGGCATGTGCTGACCGTTCTGGGCCGGCGGCGCGAAGTTGTCTTGCTGGTGATGGGACTGGCGGGCCTGCTGGTGTTCCAGATTCTGCTTGGTGCGGTCACGATTTGGACGCGCTCCGAACTTGTAGTCACGACGGCCCACGTAGGCGTGGGCACGCTGATGCTGGCGACTTGCGTCGTGCTGCTCTTGAGGGTTTGTTCCGGGAGTCCTGAAAGTCGAGAGGGTGCAGGCGTCGTTGATTCGTGAATTGCAAGTGCGATCGAGGGACGATCGCCGAGGCCTCGGAAGAGCTGCTAAACGGCAAGCCACGGGTGGGATCGTTCGAGTTGACTTTCCCGGCGCGCCGGGATTTAGCAGACGCTCCGTTTTGGCATTACGCGCGCATGGTCCAATAGAACGGTCGGAAAGGACATAGGATGCCCCAAGGCAAGTTGATCGTCATTAGCGGCCCGTCCGGGGCGGGCAAGACTTCAATCTGCAACAAGTTGCTGG
>JADFJZ010000275.1 GCA_022565195.1 Planctomycetota bacterium
GTCAAGGAGCCGCGGGCTTTAGCCCGCGCGGACCATCGAAAGGTGAGAGCGCAATAACGATCAAAGAATCGCGCAGGCTGTCTTCGACCCTGAGGCTCAGCCCCGAAGGGAAGCCGGCGGATCATTGAGGATCTTGGAATTCGATGTCAAACGAGATTTTGAGCGAAATCGACGGCCATGTGGGCATCGTCTGGTTGAACCGGCCGGAGGTGCTCAACGCCCTCAATCTCGAACTGATGAAGAAGTTGGTCGCGCAGCTCGAGGCGTACGACGACGATCCGAATATTTATGCCATCCTGCTCAGTGGCAGCGAGAAGGTTTTTGCCGCAGGGGCGGATATCACGGACATGGCGGACGCTTCAACGTTCGAGATGTACAACCGCAATCAGTTTGCCCGCTGGGAGCGCATCAAGAAGATCTCCAAGCCGATCGTCGCCGCCATCAGCGGTTACGCGTTGGGCGGCGGGTGCGAGTTGGCCATGCACTGCGACATCATCATCGCGTCCGAGACCGCCAAGTTCGGCCAGCCGGAGATCAACATCGGCGTGATGCCGGGCGCCGGCGGGACGCAGCGGTTGACGCGGGCGGTGGGCAAAGCGACGGCGATGGATGTCGTACTTTCGGGACGGTTTCTGTCGGCGCGTGAGGCTCTGAATGCCGGGCTCGTATCGCGCGTCGTGCCGAAAGAGAACTTCTACGACGAAGCGCTGCGCATCGCCCATATACTTGCCGAGAAGCCGCCGTTCGCCCTGCGGCTTGCAAAGGAGGGCGTTCTCAAGGCCCACGAATTGCCGCTGAGTGAAGGGCTTGAATACGAGCGTCGGCTTTTCTACATGCTCTTCTCGACGGAAGATCAAAAGGAAGGAATGAAGGCATTCATCGAGAAACGCCGACCGGAATTCAAAGGGAAGTAGCTTGGCGGGAGGAACAGCGTTGGCTGCGGAGTATGAGACAATCCAATATGAGGTCCGGGATGCGGTTTGCACGATCACCCTGAATCGTCCGGAGGTGTACAATGCCTTCAACGAGACGATGACTGCGGAGCTGCTTTCGGCATTAAAGACGGCGGAGAGAGACACATCGATACGGGCATTGATCATCACCGGCGCCGGCAAGGCGTTTTGCTCGGGCCAGGATTTGAAATCCCTCAAAGATAACTACGTTGACGGGTATGTACCCGTGTTGGGTGAGCGTCTGCGCAAAGGCTACAATCCCATGATTCTCAAGATGCGGAGCATGGAGAAGCCGATCATCGCCGCTGTCAACGGCGTTGCGGCAGGTGCGGGATGCAGCTTGGCGCTTGCGGCTGATCTCCGGATCATGGCTGAGAGCGCGACGTTGATCGAGGTCTTCGTTTATGTCGGCCTGATCCCCGATTGTGGCAGCACCTACACGTTGCCGCGACTGGTCGGGATGGGCAAGGCCTTTGAATTGTGCGCGCTGGGCGACAAAGTCGGCGCGAAGGAAGCGTTGCGACTTGGCTTGACGAACAGGGTTGTGGCTGATGATGCCGTGGCGGGTCAGGCTCACGAACTGGCTTGCCGTTTGGCAGCACTCCCGACGAAAGCGATCGGCTTGACCAAGCGGCTGCTCAACCAGGCGTTTGACCACACCCTGGAGCAACAGCTTGAAGCCGAAGCGTTCGTTCAGAGGACCGCCGGCGAGACGGCGGACCATTTCGAGGGAGTCCGTGCCTTCATCGATAAACGAACGCCCGAATTTCACGGCAAGTAAGAGGATCTGGAAGTGTCAGAGAGAAGAGCGGCGGTCATTGTTGCCCTGCGGACGCCCGTCGGCCGGTATGGCGGCGCGCTGAGTCAGGTGCGCCCGGACGATCTGGCCGCTATGGTCATTCGGGCTGTCGTGGAGCGCAGTGGAATTGATCCGGGTTTGGTCGAAGATGTTTACTTCGGGGCGGCCAATCAGGCGGGTGAGGACAACCGCAATGTGGCGCGGATGGCGGCGCTGCTGGCGGGTTTGCCGGAGACGGTGCCTGGCAGCACGGTCAATCGTCTGTGCGCCTCGAGTTTGGACTGCATCAATATTTGCGCGCGGATGATCGAGGCGGATCACGGCGACGTGTTCATCGCCGGCGGTGTGGAGAGCATGTCGCGGGCGCCCTTCGTGCTGGCCAAGGGCCGCGTGGCGTTTGATCGCAGTGTGGAAATGCACGATACCACCATCGGCTGGCGGTTCACCAATCCCAAGCTCGCCGCGATGCATCAGCCGTTCGGCATGGGCGAGACGGCTGAGAACGTGGCGAAGCACTACAAAGTATCGCGGGAAGAGCAGGACGCATTTGCGCTCAAGAGTCAGCAGAAGTGCAAAGCGGCCATGGAAGCAGGGCGGTTTGGTGATGAAATCATCGCCGTTGAAGTGCCGCAGCGGAAAGGCGATCCGATCGTTGTCGATACGGACGAGCATCCTCGGCCGAACACCACTGCCGAAGCGCTGGCCAAGCTCAAGCCGGCCTTCGCCAAAGACGGCACGGTGACAGCCGGCAACGCTTCCGGCATCAATGACGGCGCCGCCGCGCTGCTGCTGGTGGAACTGAGCAAAGCCCAAGAACTTCAATTGCCGATTATGGCCATCGTCGGCCCATCGGCGACCGCCGGCGTGGATCCGGCGATGATGGGCTTGGGTCCGATCCCTGCCACACGGAAAGCCATCGCGCGGGCTAAAGCCCGCGGCTCCTTGAAGGCCCTCGAAGATGTGGACTTGGTGGAGCTGAACGAAGCGTTCGCGTCACAGTCTCTCGTCTGCATCAGGGAAATCGGCCTCGATCCGGAGAAAGTGAACCCCAACGGTGGGGCGATCGCGTTGGGTCACCCGTTGGGTTGCAGCGGCGCCCGCATCGCGACAACTTTGCTGCACGAAATGAAGCGCCGCAAAGCCACGCACGGCCTGGCCACGATGTGCGTCGGCGTCGGCCAGGGCATGGCGACATTGTTTGAGGCGGCCAAGTAGACTACTATGCTATGGGATTTCGTTTCGCCCGGTTCTTCGGAGATCATGCATGAGTTGTGGCGGTGGTGATGACCCGAAATTGGAATTGAAGCATCCGGAGGATCCGGACAAGCTGGCTGCGTTTGAGGCTCATGTCAACGGTGGCCAACTCGTTGAGTTGGAGGACTGGAAGCCTGAAGACTATCGGCACGGCATGCTGCGGATGGCGGAGCATCATGCCAATTCGGAGATTGTCGGGGCGTTGCCCGAAGGTGAATGGATCACGCGGGCCCCGTCGCTGCGGCGCAAGCTGGCCCTGATGGCCAAGGTGCAGGACGAAGTCGGGCACGGGCAAATGCTCTATCGCGTGTCCGAAGATCTGGGCAAGCCGCGCGAGCAAATGTTGCGGGATCTGTGCGAAGGCCGGACGAAGTACCATAACGTGTTCAACTATCCCGTGCCGACCTGGGCCGACGTATGTGCTATTCAGTGGCTGGTCGACGGGGCGGCCATTCTGAATCAAAAGTCGCTCGCCGCCGGCAGCTACGGGCCTTACATCCGCACCATGAACCGCATCAATATGGAAGAGGCGTTTCATTTCAAGTCCGGCGAGGACATGGTGCTGACCATGATGGGCGGAACCCGGCGGCAGAAGGACATGATGCAGGCGGCGTTTGACCGTTGGTGGTGGCCTTGCTTGATGTTCTTCGGTCCGCGCGACACTGAATCCACGCACAATACTATTTTCATGCGTTGGCGGATCAAGACGGCCAGCAACGACACGCTGCGACAGCAGTATGTCGATCGTTTCGCTCCGGCGGCCAAGGCACTGGGATTGAAGATA
>JADFJZ010000276.1 GCA_022565195.1 Planctomycetota bacterium
AGGAGCAGGCGGTGGAGGTCGTGGTGGCGGTGGCGGTGGTGGCGGCCTATTTGAGCGGCCCAATAGCCCCGCACCGTCGAGGCCGATTGGGCGGGCGTCCAATCTGACATTCGTGCTCAAAATGCAAACCGTGCCGCCAGCGAAACCCGAGCTGACACCCGAAATGGGGCCGCCCGCTCCGCCCTCGAAATCTGATGATTCGGAGGAGTGATCGGAGCGCGACGGGCGGTGAATCGAAGTGCTATTCTCGGATGCCCCTCCGGGGCAACCACTGATTCCTGCATAGCAAATGAAACTCGAAGCAAGATCGTGGTGACTTCGGAACGGCTGCTAAACGGCAAGCCCCCCGGGTGGACCCTTCGAGCTGACTTCGTCGTTTAGCAGACGTCGGGCGCCACGGCGGAGGTGGAAACGGATCAGGAAGGGAATGTCAGATTCGTTCGCCGCACTCCGGGCAGCGCGGCTCGGTCAGGCCTTTGAGGATGTAGCCGCATTTCAAGCAATGGATGTGTTCCAAATCCCGCTTCGCATCTCGAAAGCAGGCGACTACGAAGGCGATTCCAGACGCCAGAACGGCTCCGTGGTTGACGTACGGCACAACCAAGGAAAGCACGCCCACTTGAAACCGCCACGGCGTAGCCAAAATGCTGAGACCGTAGGCGTACAGACCGATTCGGAACCACCGCCAGTCTTTAATGTGCTTCTTATAGAAGCAACTGGCCAAGATGAACGTGAGGAGGAGAGTTGAAGTGTATTCAGACATCTGAAACATTGCAGTATTAACATGCGAACGTGCGCGGGCCGCAGGCGCTCAAGCGTAGACCCGGGCGGAGCCCGCCCTACTCAGCACCCGCGCCACGCACTTGGTCACGGATCTCCGATGCCAAACCCGAAAGATCAATGATCGCCTGGTCCTCCATGTGTTCGTCCCATGGATCGCTGTACCGTGCCAGCAGGACGAACTTGCGCCCCTTCGGCATGACAGCTAAATCGACCTGCAGCTTGAATTCGTACATCAGCGTAGTGTGATTCCAGTAGGTTTCCTGATCCTTGTCGCTGGCCAGCGGCAACTCCCAGGTCTGAATCTGAGCCCCTCGGGGATCCGCCGCAGCCGAACGATGAGCGTAAAGCTCAAACACGATCCGGCCTGAAATCTTGGTCGGTTCGCCCTGCTTGTCCCGCGCCACCAACACGGCCTCCAAGCCGTCCGGGATCGCATCATCATCGAAACTGGCTGGCTGGGTGAGCGGGCCGACCAGTTCGATCTTATCGGCCATGATCGACGAGAGCAGTTGGCGCCGCTCCTCGACCGTATATCCGGATCCCTGCGGTCCCGCGCAACCAACCAATGAGACGATGGACGCCAAAAGGATCACTTTTTGGACGATCTTTGCCGCACGCATGAGCGTAGTTCCTAATAGCCTGTGAATCTGCCTGTTCCGGGCAACAAGTTTATCGCCAAGATCGGGCGCCTGTCAATCAACCGTCATCGCCTGCCGATCTATTGGTGTCGGCTGTGGCCGCCAAGGGAGTTCGACGGCTTGGACTTGGGTGCCCCGTCGAGTACGATCCGGCGGTTAATGGACGCGGCGTGGGGCACCCGCGGATTTCCGTCGCCAGGCGATCGCCTGCGTACTGTGATCCGCGCGAGCTGTCTTCGACCCTGAGGCTCAGACCCGAAGGGAAGCTCGCGGCTCGTTGAATTTTGAAGTACTCACGCGCGAAGTTTCTTCTATGGCGCATTATTTGGTAACCGGCGGAGCGGGATTCATTGGCTCGCACATCGTGCGACGGCTGATCGCGGACGGTCATCGCGTACGCGTACTGGACAATCTCAGCACCGGCAATATGGACAAGCTGGCCGACGTCATCGACCGCGTCGAGTTCATCGAGGGCGATCTCCGCCAAGAGGCGGATTGCCGGGCCGCCTGCGCCGGCGTCGAAATGGTCTTCCACGAAGCCGCGCTGCCTTCGGTGCCCCGCTCGGTCGAAGACCCACAGACATTTCATGCCAACAATATCGACGGCACGTTCCAATTGTTCCTCGCCGCCAAAGAGGCCGGCTGCCGGCGAATCATCTATGCAGCCAGCAGTTCTGCCTACGGCGACCAGCCCACACAGCCCAAGCGCGAAACCATGCTGCCGGCGCCGCTGAGCCCGTACGCGCTCAATAAGCTGGTCGGAGAGTATTACGCTCGTGTATTCTATGAATCCTACGGCCTGGAAACGATTTCGCTGCGCTATTTCAACGTGTTCGGCCCACACCAGGATCCCGAGAGCCAATATGCCGCGGCGATTCCTGCGTTCGTCAGTGCGATTCTAAAGGGTGAGCAGCCGCTCATCTACGGCGACGGCGAGCAGACCCGAGACTTCACGCACATCGACAACGTGGTTGAGGCCAACATGCTGGCCGCCGTAGCCAAGACCACGCGGGGACAAGTGATCAACGTCGCCTGCGGTCAGAGCGTGACCATCAATCAAGTGATCACCACGATCAACAAATTGCTGGGCACGGATCTCAAACCGCGGTATGCCCCCCCGCGAGCGGGCGATGTCATGCATTCCCTGGCGGACATCACGCTGGCCCGCGAGGTGATTGGTTACGAACCGCACTTGATGTTCGAGGACGGGCTGGCCCGGGCCATCGAGTGGTACAAAGCCAACCTATGATGTAAGATCCGCAACAGTAAGCGATTCTGCACAGTGATGGGTCGACAAGGTCGGGGCTGAGGCCGGGGCTTCCCCGTGCCCAAGCTGGATATCGGCTTCGCGCAGCAGCACGGCTCCGTCGACGGAACTCAACAGACCTCCGTCGAAATCGGCCACCACTTTGGGGTACGAAATGCAGGCTAAGTACCTGTTCGGGATAGACTTACAATCGGTGTGGGCGTGACCAGAAGCGCGCCTGGCGAGCGCTAGTCTGGACAATGTCACTGGATGTGGCTAATCTACCGACTTCCTGGGTCGAGGAGACATTTCAAGGCAACAAGGAGGCGGAAGCTGTGAGTAACATACGTACGTACGCGACTGCTCTGTCCGGTTTGCTCGTTTGCTCACAAGCTCTTCTTGCTCAAGTGGGCTTGGATGACCTCATCGCCCGCATCGAGGGTGGCCATCATGGCGTTGTAGATGACCTGCTTGCCGCCGCAGCACACCGTGATCCGGTCGAGGCCGTAATCGAGCCCGTTCTCGCGCTTGAACTTGGCGGAGATCGCCTCGCGCAGCGCCGCGGTGCCCGCGATCGGGGTGTACCTGGTCTCGCCCCGCTCCAGCGCGCGGATCGCCGCCTGCTTGATATTCTCGGGCGTGTCGAAGTCGGGCTCGCCGGCGCCGAGACCGATCACGTCCTTGCCGGCCGCCTTCATCTCGGCCACCTTGCCGGTCAGCATGTTGGTCGCGGACGGCGTTATGCGGCCCAGCCGCCGGGCGATGATCGACATGGTGTTCCCGCGTGCTGCTGGTCACGAAAATCGGCGGCGCACACTACGCTCGGGACGCACCGGGTTCAACCACCAAGCGGCCCCTGGTTTCTCTCGTCCGTGCTTTTTCCTCCTTGGGTACCGGAATGTCGAGCATAGATAATATTTTCCGCTTGCATTACTTAAAAGAAGTGGATATATAAAAAGAACAACTTCTATTAGGTGGCGGATATGCGCGGGGTTCGGATTTCAGACGAAGTATGGAACGAGATCGCCGAGCGCGGCAAATTCGGTGAGACGGAGGACGATGTCCTGCGCCGAGTTTTCGGGCTGCGAGGCC
>JADFJZ010000277.1 GCA_022565195.1 Planctomycetota bacterium
GGAAGTACTTCAATTCGACCCGTCAAGTGCCGAGGTCGTCCTCGATGCGCCGGCGGTTGTCGAGGATGGACGCGTGGATGATCCGCGTTTCTTCGATCCATGGCGCCAGCGTTGCCCGTTGCTCCGGTGGCAACTCTGCTGCTTTGTCGAGAAGTTCCTGAAAACGTGTGTGGTATTCATCATTCGTCATGGAGCTACCCCGGAATGAAGTGTAGAATAGAGTCCGCGGGGTCTACTTTGCGTTCGGCTTATGGGAGTGAAGATGGGGAATCTGTAGCGGAACAGAGGGAACTATTTGCGCATAAGCTCGGCGGCGGCCAATACGCGTTGCAGGCCGGCGACGTCGGTTTCATCGAACGAGCCCACCTCGAAGCTGTCGAGATCGAGCACGCCGATCGACGCGCCACCCGCATCGTGAATCGGCAGCACGACTTCGGAGCGATCTTTCGGATCACAGGCAATGTAGTTTTCGCCGAGTTCCTTGACGTCGCGCACAATCAGCGCCGTGTCGTCGCGAAATGCCCGTCCGCAGGCGCCGTGCATGCCGATCGGCGAACAGGCCGGCTTGTCCCGCCGCGGACCCAACACCATCTCCTCCCGCTCCGGCACGTCGAGGTAGAACCCGACCCACGACACGCCGCTGTCTTGCAGGTGTTCCCACAGGATATCCGCAACGACGTGCATGCGTCGATTCCCGTTCGCGTCGGGTGACAAATCTCGCGCCACGGTTGCAGCGATCGTTTCATAATCTCGGGGCATCAGCAGTTCATGAATTATGACGTATGAAGTGCATTTGATCAACTCCGCCCGTCAGACCGACGCGACAGAGGAATGAACAAGGAGCCGCAGGCTTTAGCCTGCGCGATTCACCGCAGGGCACAGTAACCCCGTTGCGCGTGAGGTCGCGCGGGCTGAAAGCCCGCGGCTCCTTGAAGGGTGAGGACGCACGCGATGAGGACGGACGCGAGGGTTACATCATGCCGCCCATACCGCCCATGCCACCCATGCCGCCCATGCCTCCGGGAGGCCCTGCGGGAACCTTCTCGTCCTTTTCCTTGATTTCGCTGATGATCGCGTCGGTGGTCAGCAGCAGCGATGCCACGCTCACCGCGTTCTGCAGCGCCACGCGCTCGACCTTCGTCGGCACGAGCACGCCCATCTTGATCATGTCGCCGTATTCGTGCGTCATGGCGTTGTATCCGTAATTCTTGTCTTTGCTCTCGGCGACCTTCATGGCCACGATCGAAGCATCAAGCCCGCCGTTCTGCGCGATCTGCCGGATCGGAGAACTGAGCGCCCGCCGGAGGATATCAACGCCCGTCTTTTGATCGCCCTTGAGCTTTTTCGCAGCCGCATCCAGCGCGTCGAAGCACCGCAACACTGCCACGCCGCCGCCCGGCAGGATGCCCTCTTCGATGGCGGCCCGGCAGGCATGCAGCGCATCTTCAACGCGCGCTTTCTTTTCCTTCATTTCGAGTTCCGTGGCTGCCCCGACGCTGATCTGGGCTACGCCGCCGGAGAGCTTGGCCAGGCGCTCTTCCAGCTTCTCGCGATCATAGTCGCTGGTCGTCTTTTCGATCTGCGTCTTGATTTGGTCGATCCGGCCCTTGATGGCGGTGGTGCTGCCGCCGCCCTGAATGATCGTGGTGTTATCCTTGTCGATGGTGACCTTCTTGGCCGACCCGAGATCCTTGAGCTCGGTCTTCTCGAGCGTCAGGCCCAGATCCTCGAAAATGGCGGTGCCGCCGGTCAAGACGGCGATGTCGTCCAGCATGGACTTGCGGCGATCGCCGAAGCCCGGCGCCTTGACGGCCGCACATTGCAACGTGCCGCGCAGCTTGTTGACCACCAGCGTCGCCAGCGCTTCGCCTTCGACGTCCTCAGCGACGATCAGCAGCGGGCGGGCGGCCTTGGCGATCTTCTCCAGCACCGGCACAATGTCCTTGATGGCGCTGATTTTCTTCTCGAAGATCAGGATGTAGGGCTTTTCGAGCACCACGGTCATGTCTTCGAATTTGTTGACGAAGTGCGGGCTGATGTAGCCCTTGTCAAACTGCATGCCTTCGACGAGTTCGACAGTGGTTTCCAGGCTCTGGCCTTCCTCGACGGTGATGACGCCGTCCTTGCCGACCTTGTCCATGGCCCGGGCGATGTGCTTGCCGATCTCGGTATCTTGATTGGCGGCGCACGTGCCGACCTGGGCGACTTGAGTGGCGTTCTTGACGTCGGTGCTCATCTTTTGCAGTTGTTCCACGACCGCCTCGCAGGCCTTGTCCAGCCCGCGCTTGAGATCCATTTCGTTCGCGCCGGCCGCAACGTTCTTCAGGCCTTCGTCGAAGATGGCTTCGGCGTAGATGGTGGCCGTCGTGGTGCCGTCGCCCGCCACCGAACTCGTCTTGCTGGCGACTTCCTTGACCATCTGGGCGCCCATGTTCTCGTAGGGATCGTCCAGTTCGATTTCCTTGGCTACCGTGACGCCGTCCTTGGTGACGGTTGGGGCGCCGAACGACTTTTCGATCACCACATTTCGCCCACACGGGCCCAGCGTGCCTTTGACGGCGCGGGCCAACTGCTTGACGCCGCGACGAATAGCCTCATACGCTTCCATATCAAATGCGATTTGCTTTGCTGCCATCGGTAATCTCCTCTATCTCCGCCGCTCGGCGGGGCTAGCTGTCCAGGACCGCGAGAATGTCGCTCTCGTCCATGATGATGTACTCTTCGCCGCCGACCTTCACTTCGGTGCCGGCGTAGCTGGTGAACAACACTTCGTCGTTCTTCTTGACTTGCAACTGCGAGCGTTCGCCGCTATCGAGCAGTTTGCCGTCGCCGATGGCTTTGATGAGCCCGCGCTTGGGCTTTTCCTTCGCGGAGTCCGGCAGCACAATGCCGCCCGCGGTCACATCCTCAGCATCGACTCGTTTGATGATCACTTTGTCGCCCAGCGGGCGAATTCCCAACTTGGCCATAGTGGCTACTCCTCGAAGTTCAAGTGTCCGAATTGCCTCGATCGATCCAATTAACGCCCTGCCGACGCCGCCGGCAGGGCACACACTTCTCCCTCAAAGTCGTCTACATGCAATGCCGATGCCACAATCCATCCCACAAGGTTGCGAACCTAATGCATTGACACGCAACTCGTTACATAAAAGAGGCGCGACCGAGTGGATTCGAGCCTCTGTCAAAATGGTCGATTGTGTCGCGACTCTGCCAGAATGACAGCCGGCGTTTGCACCCGGTGCCCGAGATCGCAAAGTAAGAGCATCCGCAAAACGACGAAGTCTGGGCGCCAGAGCCCACCGTCGGCTTGCCGTTTGGCAGACGCGCCCAAGTCGCATCAATATCCCGTTGCGTGGCCCGTGCAGCG
This sequence comes from Planctomycetota bacterium, assembly GCA_022565195.1. The sequence goes on from JADFJZ010000277.1 coordinate 3,368, forward strand.
CGGAAATCGTCAAAGCGCTCTCGATCACCGCTGCGGAAATCCCATTTCCAGGCAGAATCTAGCCGGCCCGCACGTAGGTCACTTCAAGTTCCAGATGCTCCTTGCCGTCCTTGTCGATGTTGTGCATCGTGAAAACGTGCTTGTTGTCGTTGATCACTTTCGTGACCATTTTCGCGTTCTTAGGCTGCCCCGTCATTGGACAATCATAGGACGAAGTGTAAGTGAAGACCTTACCGGAGTCGTCACAAGTGCCGTGGCTGACGCTGACCGCGGTGCCCATGGTATCGCACCACACGCTGACGTATTGTTTCTTGGTGTTGTCATAGCCCAACAAGCCGAAGCCTTCAAAGGATTGCTCCGCGGACCTGCTTTTGAAATCC
>JADFJZ010000278.1 GCA_022565195.1 Planctomycetota bacterium
ATCCCGATTTGGCCGTCCGGCTCGATCCGGACCAGGCCGTCATCTTCAAGTTCTTCAAGCACTTGCAGTTCTCGAACGAAATAGTCCCGAAATGAAATCCCAAAACGATTTTCCAGGAGTTCGGGTCTGATCTGGGCATCGCAGTAAATCTGATTCATCACCGCCTGACGGATAATGTCATCGTCGGTCAGCCGTTTGCCACGCACTACGGACCACTTGTTTTCCGTAGCACATCTCTGATACTCCTGCACATCCTTGACGTTCTGTGCGAAGCCGACGTCCAGGAAGTGGCTGATCGCTGACACGCCGACGCCGACAAGGTCCAGACCACCGCCGGTGGTCATGCCCTGGAAGTTCCGCTGCAGCGTGCCGATCTCCGAAGCCTGCGCAAGCATTTCGTCGGCCTTTGCGAAATGATCCAGGCCGACGAACTCGTAGCCGGCCTGCGTGAAGAGTCGGTGGCCGAGAAGAAACATCTCCAGTTTGGTTTCACTGTCGGGCGACTTGGTGTGGTCCATGCCGCGCTGCGTGGCGATTTTGTGGGGAATCTGGGCGTAGTGGTAAAAGGCGACGCGATCCGGCTGAAGCTGAATGGTCAGTTCAACCGTCTTGCGTATGGTTTCGAGGGTCTGATATGGCATGCCGTAGATCAAATCGAAGTTGATCGATTCAAACCCCTCCGCTCGCGAAGCGTCAACCACGTCACGGACCATCTCGAACGGCTGAATTCGCATGACGTGCGCCTGGGCCTGGGCATCGAAGTCCTGAACCCCCATCGATAGACGGGTGAACCCAAGGCGTTTGAGCAGGTGCAGCAATTCCGGCGTCGTGTGGCGCGGATCCATCTCCATCGAGACTTCCGCATCTTCCGCGAGATTGAGATGCTCTTTGATCGCAGCCGCAATTTGCTCGATCATCTCCGGCGTGAGATAGGTCGGACTGCCGCCCCCCCAATGTACCTGGCGAAGCTCACGGTCCGGCGAGACGATCGCCGGCAGACGCCCCACGTCGCGAAGCAGCATGTCCATGTACCGGGTCGTTGGTTCGATCCAGTTGTCGCCATATTTCTTGGGGACGATCACGCGGTTGCAGGCGCAGAACTTGCAGAGTGCTTCACAGAAGGGAATGTGCAGGTAGAGCGACCAGCCGCGGTCCGGGAACCGCTCCTGGCTGTCCCGCAGCATCTCTGCAAAATCCATCTCGCCCATGTCCTGCCAGCCGGTCGGCATGGGGTACGAGACGTGGCGCGGCAGCGACAGGCCGGCATACTTGCGAAAGATCTCGATGTCGAGTTCGGCGTCCGCGATGGTTGTTGTCGGCGTCATGGCCTCTGCTCCTCTCGGGCGTCGGATCACACCGCGACGCGCTCCGACTGTTGTTTCGAACTGGCGATATTTGCACTGGCGTTGCGGAGCGATGGAAATTGATCGAGCAAGTGTTGGGCACATTGTTCGATTTTGTCTTCAACATCTGCCACCGCCTTTTTGAAGTCGCCGTCGCCGCACAGGCTTCGGGCGTACTGAGCCACTTCGTCTTCGATGCGACCAATGTCCCACAGCGTCATTTCAGGCACTTCGTCCAGATGCGCCGTCGATCCGAATGAATTGAAGTCAATGACGATACGGTGCTTGGGCTTTGCCGCAAGGTGGGATTTCAGGGATCGACCGTCGAGGACCACCCGGCGCTGGTCGATGCCGTAGACCACGAGGTCGCAATCTTCCACAGCCGCCAGGACAGCCGAGTCGTCGTATGATTCCACGCGGATCTTGTGCGCCTTGGGAACGAGTCGCCGCATCTTCTTGATCTGGCCGTCGCGGCGGCTGCCTTTGTGGATGAACGTAATATGCTCCGAGGGCACGTCGTGCTGATCCACAAGCTCCTTGAGCATCGATGCACACGTTGTAGATCGGCCAATCACTGCAATGCGCTGCTTGCGCCAGTCGCAATCGTATTCCTGGCGCAGGCGCCCCAGCATGGCAGAGCAGTACGACGGCGCGTATCGGCCCCAGGCTGTGTCCCTCCTCAGGCGTGACACGTCGTCGATCACTTGTGCGAGCAGGGTCACGGTGCGCTGCCCCGAAGTCCCCGCCGCGCGGGCGACGCGCAGAGAAGATTCCAATTGGTCCACAATATCCGTTTCGCCGGGCAAGACGCTGTTGAGGCCGGCGGCAGTGCGCAACAAGTGGTGAATCGCGTCATGGTCCTGGAGTGCGTTGATGGCCAACTGAGAATGGTCACGGTCACCGAAAACGCGCCGCATGATCTCCACCCATAGAGTCTCGCGATCCAGGCGACAGGTTCCGTTAGGCACCCAGGCGTAGACCTCGAACCGGTTGCACGTGTTGAGCACCCAGGCCTCCAGGGCCAAGCCATCCGCACAGAGTTCGTGCAGGAGCGGAGTGACTTGCTCTGCAGGCAGCTTGACGCTCTTGAGACCGCTGAGGTCGTCATGCCGCAGCTTCGGTCCGCGGGAAGAGTTCAAGTAGTTGGGGATGGATATTCCAACCATCAAGAGAGAGGCAGTATCGCGGGAGTCGGTCGAGCAGGGACTTGAGACCCGCGGCTCCGGGCGGGCCGCGAGTTCCGCCCGTTGGGGGCCTCGGAGGACAAGACTGCGTAGAGCGGAAATGAACGACGGATGATTGTTCAGCGCCGGGCACAAGAGAAACCGGCCACCGAGTTCTGTCTCGAACAAGTCGCGGTAGAACATGCCGAGTTCCTGAATTGTTTCGAGGCAGTCGGCGGTGAAGCTGATCGGGCAGACCAGCACTTGCTTGTCACCCGCCTCTGCCAATTGGCGCAGCGTGGTCTCAATGTTGGGCGAGAGCCATTCAACGGGGCCTAGTTTGCTCTGGAAGCACAGCCCCTGGCGATCTTCAGGCCATTGCAGTTTGCCGCGCACCAGTTCGATCGATCGTGTGATGTGATCGAGGTACGGATCGCCCCGTTGAATGTACGACACCGGCATGCTGTGCGCGCAGAACAACAGAAACGTGTTTTCCGGCGTCAAGCCATGTTCCGCGACTTGACCCCGAATCACGGCAGCCTGGGCGGCGATGTAGGAGGCGTCGTCGTACCATGCGGTCCGCACGGTCACACTGATGTTGAGCCCGATCTCCTGCACGCTCTTGTAGAAAAGCTCGAGGGCCGTGCCCGTGGACGGTCCGGCGAAGTGCGGATACATGGGAACAACGACCAACTCGGTGATTCCGCGATCTCGAATTTCTTCGAGGACCCGCCGAATGCTCGGCTCGCCGTAGCGCATGGCCAGGAACACGTTCCATCCCGGCGGCAGGAGATCCTGCAGGGCTCCCGATTGCTGTCGAGACAGGGTCAGCAGCGGCGATCCGTCGGTCGTCCAGATACTGTGATAGAGTTCGGCGGACTTCGCGGCGCGCAATCGGGCGATCAGTCTGCCCAGCAGCGGGTTCATCCATCCGAGCCAGCGCGGCAGCCGAATGACATACGGATCACCGAGGAATTCACGCAGATACTTGCGCACGGCGGGTACGTCGGGCGCTGACGGCGTTCCAAGATTGATCAAAAGAACGCTCTTGCTCGAGTGAAGAGAATTATTATCGGCGCCGCTCTTCGCCAAATCACCGGCCGGCGCCGTCGTCATTAGATTCATGTTTTGCGCTCCCACGTCGCTTCCGGCCCCGCCGTGATCATACGGGGCGGGGCGGTCGCCTGACCTCAAGATACTGGGCGTCGGATTGCGTTTGTCGCAGT
>JADFJZ010000279.1 GCA_022565195.1 Planctomycetota bacterium
CCGCACCAGTCGCCGCAGCCGTTCGAGATTGACCCTATCCAGGTCCCGGCCGTTGGCGTGGGTTCCTTTCGGCGTCTCCAGAATCTTGGGCACGCCGAAGAAACGAGCGTCGTTGACCAGATTGCGAAAGCCAGCCAGGCCGATGCGACCTTCGCCAATGTGCTCATGGCGGTCAACGCGGCTGCCCAAGTCCCTTTTTGAATCATTGACGTGAATGCACTTGATCCATTCCACACCGACGACGCGCTCAAACTCCTGGATCGTCGCGGCATAAGCGTGCGGTGGGGACAACAGATAACCGGCCGCGAAAATGTGACACGTATCCACACAGACACCCAACCGCGCCGGGGTGCGAACAGCCGCCAAGATGTCGGCGAGGTGTTCGAAGCGATGACCGATCGCCGACCCCTGTCCAGCCGTCGTTTCCAGCAGTAGCGAGGCCTTCAGACCCCGCGTCCGCTGATGTATCTCGTTGATCCCCTTGGCGATCCGCCCGATGCCTTCCTTGAGGGTTGCTTCTACGTATGCCCCGGGATGAAAGACCAAATGAGGCACACCCAATACCTCGCACCGCTCCAATTCATCCGTCAAGGCGACGACGCTCTTATCCCAAATCACACTGTCGGCACTGGCTAGATTGACCAGATATGAGGCGTGGGCGACCACGTAAGACATGCCGGCCTTCTGGGCCGACGCTTTCCAAAGCCGAACATCATTCTCGTCCAGGGGCTTGGCCGACCACTGGCGTTGGTTTCTTACAAATATCTGTAAGCAATCGCAGCCGACAGCTTGACCTCTCTCAATCGCACGGTGAAGACCGCCCGCGATCGACATGTGAGCACCGAAGCTCTGAGGCTTGATCTCGTCAGGATTCGTCATCAGGAAAAACGACAGACTGGTAAAGCGCGCTCTTCCGAAGCGATTCGAGCACGTTGAATTTCGATCGTTGCAATTCGTCCCGATTCGCACATTCCCGCCGAGCGCGCCGGCTTCACAATCCTCTAAGCAGTTTGGAGATTTGATACGCCAAAGCCGTGCTGATTCGTGAAAGCGCCCAAACGGATGCGGCGTTCTTGCCCAATTCAACCTGAGATGACTGTGATGTCGTCAGCTTGGTCAATTGAGAGAACTGACGGAGAGTCATGCTCTTTCAGAGCCGAGCTTGGCGGATCCGGTGGCCGATCAACCTGTTGAGTCCGCGATCGGTCGATACCATGAACAAAGAATCTCCGTCTGTTATGCTGCAATCATCAAACGATAGATGGTTTGCCTTGAAGGCATTACAACTGTGCTACCATGAACGAACATTTGGTCATCATACAGCCGCGTTACTTGGATTTGATTATAACAGGGAAGAAGGATGTTGAATGCCGGGCGAGCAGATTCAGGCGGGCACCCTATCTGAGGGTCCGTCGCGGCGACCTATTGTGGTTCAAGAGAACCTCCGGAGGCGTAGCCTGCACGAGTAAAGTGCTTTGGGTCAAAGAGTTACATATCACCGAAAGGTATCAGTTCGACGAATTACGCCTCCTTTGGCAGGACCGAATTCGAGCCGAGGATTCGTTCTGGCGGACGGCGTCCTCGAAGCGTTACTGGACGCTCTTGGGACTGGGGCAGGTCCGAAGGTGCAAGCCCTTTTCCGTGCGCAAGCGCGACCGCCGCGCGTGGGTCGTACTCGATTCGTCCGAAGAATGGTGGCCTGCAGATCGACCTGAACTGCCCCGGCGCTAGCGCCCTTTCTTCCGTGCGGGTGGAGTGCGCGGGCCCTTCGCGGCAACCTTGCGATGGCCTTTGTCTCGGGAGGCCTCATCCTCCATCTTCGCCGCGACCACTTTGGCCCGAATTTCCTTGAACAGTTTGGGATTGTCCCGCAGAAATTGTTTGGCGTTCTCGCGCCCCTGCCCCAGGCGAACCTTGTCATAATTCAACCAGGCGCCGCTCTTGGACACCACGTCCACGCCCGTAGCCAAATCGATCAAGTCGCCTTCCTTACTGATTCCGGAATCAAACATAATATCGAACTCGGCCGACCGGAACGGAGCTGCCACTTTGTTCTTGACCACTTTCACTCGCACATGGTTGCCGACGGCCAGCTCACCTTCCTTGATATAGGCGATACGACGAATATCGAGGCGCACTGAGCTGTAAAATTTCAGCGCCCTGCCGCCGGGCGTCGTTTCCGGATTGCCGAACATCACGCCGATCTTCATGCGAATCTGATTGATGAAAATCAGGATGCAGCGCGACTTGGCGATCACGGCCGTCAGCTTGCGCAACGCCTGGCTCATCAGCCGGGCCTGCAACGCCACGTGCGTATCGCCCATTTGGCCTTCGAGTTCGGCCCGCGGAATCAGCGCCGCCACCGAATCGATCACCAGCACATCCACGGCATTGGAACGGACCAGCATCTCAGTAATCTCCAGCGCCTGTTCGCCGCTGTCCGGCTGGCTTACGAGCATACTCTCGGTATCCACGCCGCAGCGCCGCGCCCAACTGGGATCGAGCGCATGTTCCACGTCAATGAACGCCGCCACACCGTCCTTTTTTTGGGCCTCGCCGACGACATGCAGGGCCAGCGTCGTCTTGCCGGAAGATTCCGGACCGAACAACTCGATGATTCGCCCGCGCGGCAGGCCCTTGCCCCCCAGCGCCAAGTCCAGACTCAACGAACCCGTCGAGATGCAGTCCATCGACGCAGATTGCCTGTCGCTGAGTGAGATCATGGCTCCTTTGCCGTAGGTCTTCTCAATTTGCTGAAGAGTGCGACTGAGTTCTTCACTGGGTTTGAACGCGACGGACATGCTCATGCTTCACCTTTCGGACTCAATGGAAAACGTGCTATCAACCTTGTAACTTTGCTCGCAGAACCGGTGCATACTGCGCGCCGGATTGGCACAGCGTCGATTGGTAGAGCACCAACTCGCGCACCGCCTGGCGGCAAGCGTCGAAGCCGGCAGCCCTTACCGACTCGCGGAGTTTACCACGCGAGTGATCGAATTTCACGCGCCCAATCGTAAAATGTTCGGAAAATGTTCGCTTTTCTTTCTCGATCCCCAGAGGCTCCAGGTTATCCTCAAGCTCTTGTACTACTTGGGGTAACGTGCCTGATGGACAAGATGCGCCGATCCAGATGACTCTCGCGGCGCCTGTTTCGGGGAAGCAGCCGGTCTCTGCGATTTCCATGTCGAAAGTAGGCGTCTTGTCCGCCACGCGTTGCACTGCATCGCAGATTGGCTTGACCAGGCTTTCTTCGACCTCACCGATGAACTTCAAAGTAAGGTGCAACTGCTCCGCCGAGCACCACCGCACGCGCGCGTCGCGAACGTCGATGTCATCGCACACCCGCAGCATCCGACGCTTGATTTGATCATCGACGGGAATAGCGACAAACAGTCGCATGCTGAGTCATCCAAAGGTGAGCATCTCGGTATATTGGGCGAGGCGCTCATCGACCATGGTGCGGTTGACCGTCTCAATCCCCCGAAGCGAGAAGTCCTCGATGGTGAACGACGCCGTAATCGTGCCGTAGGCCATCGCCCGCCGCAACTGGCCGACCTCGAACTTGCCGATGCCCGCCAAATAGCCCATCATCCCACCGGCGAAGCTGTCCCCCGCGCCGGTCGGGTCTTTCACTTTGTCCGTCGGGAAGCTCGGCAACGTCACAACCGCTTCCTTCGTGCAAAGCATGGCGCCGTGCTCGCCTTTCTTGATGATCACGAATTGCG
>JADFJZ010000280.1 GCA_022565195.1 Planctomycetota bacterium
GCATTATTGGACGAGCCACAGATGGTTCCCTGATTGGCAACTCAGCGCCGGTGAACTTCACGGTCGATAACATTCCAGTCAACAACCCGCCCGAGGCCCGTCAGAAGGGCGATCCGGCAGTGCCAGCCCGGAACGCCGGCGTTGGGTCACCCCGCCAGAGCGTCAGCGAAGGATTCGCCCTCAGCAAGCCCCGCCGGCAACTGTCCGACTGCACCGCACGCGACAGCAACATGGCTACGAAGAAGTGGGCGGCCACCCGGCGAAACCGGTGTGGGCTGGTCACTCGGCGGATGCGGCGACTTTGAGATCGTCGCACAGGCCGCCGATCAACACGGCCGTGCAGTCGGCCACCGTCTGCGGATCCGCCTCGTAGAACGGTTTGTGGTGCGAGTTCAAGAGCACCGCGCAGGCCATGGTGCCCTCGGCATCGAGCAGAGAGCAGTTAATGCCTCCGACTCGCCCCTCGCCGCCCGTCAGATACTCCGGCAGCAGGGCGTATTCAGTCTCGATGTCGCTCTGAACTGGTTCGAGGAGCTGAAGAAGAAAGTCCCCGTGCAAGCCACTCAGGCGGATCGGCGCGGTATTTGATCACTTGGAGTCAATGGGGGACGTATTCCGCCGGCACCGAAGACCTGATATCATGTTCGGCGGTACTTTCTACAGTTTCTCACAGATCCAATGGCGCGGCCAACAAGACAGTTGACGATCCGACAGATCCTGGCTTGGGCGGAGCGGCATGAGCGGCGTACGCGTTGTTGGCCGACCACGCGATCCGGAGGTGTTCTTCGTGCGGAGGGTGAGACCTGGAGCGCCATCGACGGTGCGTTGCGGCAGGGCTTTCGAGGCCTGCCTCACGGATCGTCACTGGCGAAGCTTCTCGCCAAGCATGGGCAGGTGCGTGCCGAGCGCCGTGCGAAGCGCCTTTCGATCACCCGTATTCTTGCCTGGTCAGACGCACATCGGCGCCGAACGGGCGCATGGCCTGAGGTCCAATCGGGCTCAATCCCGGAGACCCCCGGCGATAACTGGAAGCGAATCGACAATGCCTTGCAATTGGGTTTGCGCGGCCTGGAAGGCGGATCGTCGCTGACCAAACTCCTGGCACAGCGCCGCGGGAAGTGGAATCGCAAGGGCAGACCCCCGCTGCGCTACTCGCACATTCTCAAATGGGCCGACGCGCACCACAAACGCAGCGGTCAATGGCCGATCGCGTCGTCGGGCGCAGTGCGGGGCGCCGACGGCGAAACCTGGGGCGGTATCGACGGGGCGCTGAAGCAGGGCGCTCGAGGCTTACCGGGCGGCGATTCGTTGGCCAGATTCCTCGAGGTGCGACGTGGCGTTCGAAATCCGAAACACCTGCCGCGGTTGACCATCAAGCAGATCCTGACGTGGTCGGATGCGCATGTGAAGCGGGAGGATTTTTGGCCCACGTCTGATGCGGGGCCCGTTCACGGCGTGCCGGGTGAAACCTGGCTCTCGATATCCAAGGCGCTGTACAAGGGACGACGGGGTCTGCCGGCTGGCTTGACGCTGGCGGGGCTGTACTCGAAGCATCGCGGCGTGCGAAGCGGCAAACACCTGCCTCCCTTTCAACAAGGACAGATCCTGGCCTGGGCCGACGCGCACCGCAAACGCACCGGCGCGTGGCCGACGGGCGACAGTGGTCTGGTCCACAATGCCCCGAGCGAGACCTGGGGGGCGATCGACGTGGCACTCCGCGACGGGCTGCGCGGGCTGCCCGGCGGGACGTCACTGGCACGGTTGCTGACCGAGAAACGCGGCAAGCGACACGTGCACGATCTCCCACCCCTGTCATTCAAGAGGATCCTCGCATGGGCGGACGATCATCATCGCCGTTTTGGGCAATGGCCGGTGACCACTTCCGGGCCGGTTCATGCCGCGCCCGGCGAGACATGGTCGGGGGTGGCCTCGGCACTGGGCACGCCCAGCCGCAGCCTGCGCGTTTCGGCCACGCTGGCACAACTTCTGGCCCGATATCGCGGGGTACGCAACACCGGCGATCTGCCTCAACTCAGCATCGCTCAAATTCTGCGCTGGGCTGATGAGCACCGGCAGCGCACCGGTAGGTGGCCCAAGCCCAACAGCGGCCCGATTCACGGCACCAGCGAGAATTGGCTGGGCATGCATACGGCCCTGATGGCCGGATGCCGGGGGCTGCGGTGCGGAATGACTCTACCGGCTCTGCTGGCCAAGCACCGCAAGGTCCGGAACCTCCGTGACCTCCCGCCCCTGTCGGTGCAACAGATCCTCGCCTGGGCGGACCATTACTACTGGCAGAACAAGAGTTGGCCTCAACGGACTTCGGGGCCTATTCCCGGCACGAATGGTGAGACTTGGCACTCTGTGGGGTACGCCCTGTACGAGGCCCGGCGCGGTCTCCCCCAGCGGACCTCGCTGGCCAAACTTCTAAACAAGCACCGCCGCCCCGAAAAAGGTCTGTAGCAAACGTGCTGCATCACGCCGGCCTTCTCGCATGTTGAACAGTATTGAGATCAACAAGATTCGTACCGTCGCCAACTTCGGGATCAAGAAACACCGCTGTGCATGGTGGGGCCGGGGGGTTGGGCGGCGATGATGCGGGCTTCGGCGTCGAGCATTTCGTCCCAGCGGCGCTCGACGTCGGCGGCGGGGAGCAGGTCGTCGGCGTGCTCGAAGAAGGCGCGATAGTGGCCTGCTTCGGAGGCCCACAGGCCGCGATAGAGTTTGGCGAGTTCTTCATCCGCACAGTTCTCCGCCAGCACGGCGAAGCGCTCGCACGAACGTGCTTCGATGAGGGCTGAGACCATCAGGCGATCGAGTAAGTCGCAGTTACCCTGGCCCAGCCGCACGAGCCCGCGCAGGGCGGCGGCGTAATCGTTGCGGTGGTGCTTGGTCATCTCGCCGCCGCGTTCGCGAATCAGACGCGTGACCAGCGCCAAGTGCTCGATCTCGTCTTTGGCAATGGCGGTCATGGTCTGGACCCACTTGGGCGGCGGCACCGGGTCCGGCCAACGATCCAGCAGCTCCAGCGCATTGCGGGCCGCCTTTTTCTCCAGATGCGCATGGTCGTTGAGCAATTCCAGCGGCTTGGCGAGCACCTGCTCCGCCCACCGCGCCGGCGTCCACCAGCGAAGCGGGAGGTCTGGCGTTGGCTTCGCGTTGAAGTCTCGATCAAACCGGCTAGATTGTTGCTGGTCGTCCATAGCGATGATCTCACCTCCTGAGAAAGTCCCCAGGCAGCGTCCTAAACCGTTGCACGAGTGAGAATTGTGATCGTGTCATTTTGTTGAGAATTCCCATGCTTCGTGTGGATCGTTTGGTATACTTAATATGGAATCTGAACTCCGGCTCGTCTGGTTAGTAGGATTCCTCCGGGACCATGAGGTCCCTTTTTTTATAGACGAACAATCCCATAGGGGTCGTTCGTAGAAGCCACCTTACACAAGATCGGTTCCAATCTCGTCAGATAGTTCTTGGCGCCCCTTTTCCGTATGTAGGCGTTGGGAGCGACAAATTGATAGAGAAGATAAGCTGCGAGGTCTGCAGCCTGGATGAAATAGGAGTGTCTCGAATCGCGAAAGTTCGGATCCTCGATAATCTTGGTGAGAGTCAGATCACGATATCCCATTCCGTGTTGCGGTTGGTTCGGGACCGGATTGAAGTGGCGCAGCCGGCGCAATAGCTGAACGAGCTTCTTGTCGTCGGTGTGATCCGGAAGAA
>JADFJZ010000281.1 GCA_022565195.1 Planctomycetota bacterium
ACGGCATCCGGGCCCTCGCCGCCATCCTCGCCTTCGAAGATGTCCTGCAATGTTTCAATCATTCGATCCGAACTGGCGTTGACCAGTTGGAACACTTCGATCCCGATCGTGATCGGCGGAATATCGTCGAGCTTCTCGATCAAAGTCCGCAGCATGTCCACGCTGTCCGGCGGGGCCATGACCAGCAGCGAATTGGTTTGTACGTACGGAAACACGCTGATGTTCTGACGAATCAGCTTGCGCAACACCTGCGAGCCGTCGTCCATGTCCTCGAAGAATGAAATGATAGCCGACTGCTGTTCGTCGCCGCCGTCGGCATCGCCCTGAAGTGACTGGGCAAGCGCCTCCGCCAAATCTTCGGCCATGGCCTGCTTGAGTTGAATGACGTCAAACATCATCTCGCGAGCCGGTACAGTGGTGTCGATTTTTCTGATCATGTCGGCGATGTCTTCCATTTGCCCCGGCGCCGCCCACACGGCGATTGCGTTTTCGCGTGGAACTTCCTGAACGGCAATGGCGCTGGCCAGCCCGTCGGCGTCCCCTTGTGATTGGAACAACTCCCTCAGCAGCGTGGCCGTGCTTTCCGCATCCGCGCTCTCCAGGCTGAAGAGGCGGAGTTGTTGATTGAGGTTCGACTTGACGTCGAGCAACTTGAGAAGCCCCTCGAGAACAAGATGATCCTCAGTCGAAGCGCTCACGATAATGCTGTTCGAGCCCTCGACGGCCTGTATGTTGATCGGCGTGGCCTGACCTTCCCGGCCCTGCGCTCGCTCCTCGAACATTTGCTGCATCTTGGGCGCCAGCTTGACACCCGAAGCGTGCTTCAAAGTGTACACTGCAAACGCCTGGGTCGGCGTCTCGCTGGGCTGGTCGATCTTTCGCAGCAGTTCCTTGGTGCGCGTGATCCCGTCGCGCGAGCCGGCCACGATCAGCGCGTTGCTGGCCTCGACCGGAATGATCGACGGCACGATGAAGACTTCGTCAGTGGCCGTCCGTTCCAAGCCTTGGAAGACCTGGTCCAGAATGTCGGCCACCTTCAGCACGTCCGCGTGCTCCAGCTTGAATAGTTGCGTGGTGCCCATCAGCGCCGTGGGGTCGGCGCTTTCCATGTTCTGGATGATTTGTTCGATGATGGCCATGTTCGGGCGCGAAGCGCTGACCATGATGGCATTCACGCGGGCATCGGAGATGATCGCGATTTTCTCTTCTCGCTCGGCGCGTGCGCCTTCGCCGCCGGCGCCCGGCTTGTAGATGCCTTGATCAAACAAGTTCTTGATCTTCTCAGAGACGTTGGCGGCGTCGGCGTTCTCCAGAATGAACGTCCGCACCACGCCTTCCAGTTGCGGAATGACGTCGAGCTCTGTGACGATGCGCAGAATCTCCTGATAGTTCTCCGGTGAAGCGGCGACCAGCAAGTAGTTGGTCGTGGCGTCATTGGTGATGGCCACACGGTCGGCCTTGTTTTCCTCGCCGTCGCTGCGCATCTCCATCCGCTCGTCGAACAGCGTCTTGAGCATCGAGCCCAGTTCGCCGGCGTCGTTGTTCTTGACTTGAATCAGCCGAATCATCGCCAGCGGCGCCAGCGGCTGAGCTTCGAGGTCAGCCACTAGTTGTTTGATGGCGTCGAAGTCTTCGATGTTCGAAGCGATGACCAGGGCGTTGCTGCGCTGGTCGGCCACGATGACCGGCTTGTCCTGCGGCAGATCTTCGCGCTGGCGGAGTTCCGCCTTGCGCTGCCACAATTGCTCGATCTTGTCGGCCAGGTCCGCCGCACTGGTGTTCTTGCAGGTGATGATCCGAATTTCGTTCACCCACTGCGACGGCGCGGAGTCCAGCTTCTTGGCCAGTTCGATCAAGTGCTCGTACTTGTCTTCGGTGGCCAGGATGATCAAACCATTGCTGCGGTAATCGGAAAGAATCAGGGCCCGCTCTTTGTCGATGGCGGCCACGCCCGCTTTGCGGGCCTCCAGGGCCTGCACCGTCTGCTCATTCAACTGGGTCAGGATGTTGGCCAGACGCTCCGCGTCGGTGTGTTCCAGGTAGAATATTTTCGCTTTTGGGAAGAGCAGCGCCCCTTCCACGTCGAGCTGATCGATGACCGTGTGGGCCAGCGCCAGTTGCTCGGGCCGCCCGGAGATCACGATCGTGTTGGTCCGCGTGTCGGCGTGAATGCCGACGTTGTAGACCATGGCCTTGCCCGGGATGCCCTCGGGCACAGCCCCTTTGATTTCCTTGTCGGGGACCTTGGGCAGTTCCTTGCCTTGATTGAACAGCTCGGTGAGCACGTCGGCCACCGCCTGAGCGTCGGCGTATTTGAGCGGGAAGAACTCGATGCCCATCTCCGGCGCGGTCGGCACTGAATCGAGCAACTTGACGATGGCCAGCATCGGCTCGACGTTGGCGTCGTGCGTGGCGATGATCAGCGAGTTGGTGCCTTCTTCCGGCACGATGTTGATCGGCTTTTCCAGATCCAATTCCGGCAGCACCTCAAGCACGCCGTCCGGCCCGACGCGCGTGAAGCGCAATCGCAGGATTTTCTCTTTCAATTCCTCCGCCTGAGCACCCTGGGCGGAAATCATGTCGTTCAGCGACTTGGCCAAGTCCTGCGCTCGAGCGTTGAGCAGCGGAATGAACAGCAGTTGCGCTCTGGCCATTGCCTCCGGCTCGACGTCCAGCAGTTTGACCAGCGACTTGATCAGTTCGATGCTCTCGCGCGGCGCATCCACGATCAAAGTCCGGTTGCGATCATTGGGAATGATGCTGATTTGCTCGATCGCTTTGGTCGCCCCGGGACGCTTTTCATACTTGGAGAGCATTTCTTCAATCTGAACGGCGGCTTCGCTGGCAGAGATGAACTTCAGTTGGAGTATCTCACGTTCCAACGGGATGATAATCGAAGTCCTGTCCAGTTGTTCGGCTTGCTCGACGATCTGAGCCATGAAGCGACTGGGCGCAACGATCATCAGGCTGTTGCTGCCCTCGTCGGCCACGATCGTGACCTTGTCTTCCGGTTGCTTGCTGATGACCAACGCGTTGGCGAGTTGCTGCAGCTTCTGGGCCAGAGCCTGTGCGGTCGCATTGGCCAGCTTGACGATCTTAATTTCCGGACGCTCGACGTCCTGATCGAGCCGCCGGATCAGGGCCTCGAGAATATCGAGGTCCGCCTCAGTGCCTTTGAGAATGATCGTGCCGTCACCCAACACCTCATAGCCGATTTCATTGCCGCTGAGGTTGACCTGTTGCACCGAGGTGTCTTTGTCCTCGGCAGGTGCATCCTGAGCGGGGATGATGGCGGGCTCCGTCGCGCCCAGCGGCAGGGCCAAAATCAACACGATGATTGTCCGAGCAATCATGGCCGGCAGCCTTTCCACTTCCGTGAATCAGAATCTCGCCGCACACGGCCTCCTGTCATGTCAACGACGCCGTCTGCCACGCGAGCGGTTCCTTTGTTCAATGAGTTGGTCGAGCACTTTCTTTACATCTCCCGACCTGATGGACCTCAGCTTGACCACCCTGATACTGGTCGGCCCAACCGCCCCTTTGCCTTCCAATTCGCGGACTATCTTCTCTATTTCGTCAAATTGGGCCGACGCACCCGACAGAATCAGAGAACTGGTCCTGGGGTCGGCCATGATAGAAACATTCTTAGGCTTGTAATTGCGGTTTTCCGACTTCTTGTGCCTCTCGCCCTCGGGGTCGGTGCAGGCGATCATC
>JADFJZ010000282.1 GCA_022565195.1 Planctomycetota bacterium
TACTTTGAACCTGCTTTTGCAAACAACATGAAGAAATTTCGAATCGAAAAAGTGGCCAGTGTCGTCAGACAGATCGTCAGCGATGCGATTCGTGATCGCTTGCAGGATCCGCGTGTCTCCTCGATGACCAGCGTAACGCGTGTGGAAGTATCCCCCGATCTTGATTGGGCCAGGGTGCATGTGAGTATTCTCGGCAGCGCGGCGGTTCAGAAAACGACCATGGCTGCTCTGACGAGCGCCGCCGGATATATTCAGGGCATACTCGCCAGGTCTTTGCACACGCGACAGTGCCCGCGGCTGGTCTTTCTCCTTGACGATTCGCTCAAGAGGGGCAACGAAGTCACGCGGATAATCGATGATTCCATGCGCGAACTGGAAGATGACGACGCACGGAATACGCGGGCTGCCGCACATGAAACGCAATCTCGTGATGGAGCACACCTGGATGAAGAATAGTGCAGTCTATGCCGCCGAAGTGAAGAAGTTCTTCAACCGCCTCAAACGCAGCGGGCCCAAGCCCGCGCTGCACGAGTACGATGATCCTATCAAACAGTTGATCTACGCGGTCCTTTCGGAGGACAACAGCCCGACTCGAGCGAAAACGGCGGTGGCGCGGCTGTTGGCCAACACCATTGACTACAACGATCTTCGTGTATCCACGCCGACCGAACTGGCGAGTATCATCGAATCAGACATACCCAATGCACTTGAGAGAACCAGTGTGTTGATTGAGGTTCTCGGCTCAATTTACTCGCGCGAAAACAGCGTGGCCCTGAACAAATCCAAGACAAAGAACCGCAGGGACGCCAGAGCGTACCTCGAGGGATTGTCCGGCATGACACCATACGTTCTGTCGGGCACCATGTTGTGGGCGTTTGACGAACACGCCATTCCGCTCGATGAGCAAATGTTGGCCGTCCTGAAGAAGGAAGGCCTGGTCGATCCAGATGCCACGATGGCAGAGGCGCAGGGCTTCTTGAGGCGACATATTTCCGCCGGCGACGCCAAGTTGTTCACCGCACTGTTGAAACGACATACGGCGCAAAAAACTCCCAGAACTCCCGTTTCGACCAGCGAAACAAAGTCAAGAAAGAAAGCCTCGCGACCCTAGTGTTGATGTCCAGCCCCCCTATTGCAATCCGCTCCGCGGCCTGTCACGGTACCATGTGGCGCGCGGCAAGCGCTTGCGGGAGGCGGTCGAGCGATGTGGGAGTCGTCTGGAGGCCGGAGGGCCCATTGGTGCTGTGCGGTGTTGCAATCGTTCTGGCATTGTCGTCGGCGTGTCATCCCGGCGCGAGCGCTGTCACAGATTCTCAGAACAATGCCGGCAGCCGGGAACCAAGCCCAACCAGCAAGGCTGCGTACGACAAGTCGATCGCCTTTCTCAAGTACTCCCAGATCGAGCCCAAACCCAGCCTGCCCGCAGCAGCCACGAAGACCGCCGAGACATCGCCTCGAGCGCTGCGCCAAATCGAGGAAGCACGATCGCTCTTCGCGGAGGATCGCTACATCGAAGCCATGCAGCAACTGGAGCGCGCCCTGCGGTTCTCCCCCAACAGCCTGATCGCCCATCAACTGATGGGCCGGGTCTGTTTGGAAGCGGGCAACACGGCCCGCGCTCGTGAACACCTGGCCAAGGCGCTCCAGATCCAGGAGGACGGCTCCGCAACGCACTACCTCCTCGGGCGCGCCTATTCAACGGACGGCCTGTGGCGCGAAGCCTTGGCGCAGTATCGAACGCTCGAATTGTGCCCCGACTTGAACAAACACTATGGAATCGGCATCCTGTCGCACTGCTATCTCGCTGAGGCCCTCGCCGAACTGGGCTACTTGACCGCGGCGATCGAGCAATATGAAGAATTCAGTTCGGCCAGCCACCAACCCTGGCCGGAAGCATCACAGGCTCACCTGCAAGCTGAAGCACAATTGCTGCTCTTGTCGGCGCACTCCGCTCAAAGCGCACTTCATGAAAGGCTCGGCCGGCCACTTGAGGCCGCTCAGGCGATGTCTGCCGCTTCCGCCCTCGATCCCGAAAACCCGAACTTGATCATGGATGAGGCGCGTCTGTTCCGTGAGGCCCGCCGGTTTGATTCGGCGGCCGCGGCGGCCAAACGCCTTGCCCAGTTTGAGGTCGGGGCCGCACTGCCTCTCTTGGTATCGATTCACGGCGAGGCCGGACAGCCGAAGGAGCTGGTGGCGGACCTCACGTTCATCGCAGGCGCCCATCTCGATGATGATCGAATTGTACATGCCCTGGCCGACGTGTATTTGGAGCAGGGCAAGGAAGATTTGGCGATTCGGACCCTCCTTGACTTCATGGAATCTCATCCCCCAGCCGGCGCGACAGCCATCGCGCTCTCCCAGTTGTATGCGAGGAAGCAGCGCTGGACGGAATCCATGAATACGATCGCCGACGTCATCGACTCTGTTAGTGATCCTGACGCGCTGATGGCTCCGTGGCTGGACGAATTGCGCGCCTCAGGCGGCGCTGAAACGCTCCTGCGAGAAGTGGCCGGCCAAGTTCAGGACGAACGTACGGCCCCCGGCAGGTTGCTGCTGATCGGCCGAATCGCGTCGGCGGCTCAAGACCATGACCTCGCCGAACAGGCCTTAAAGAAATGCGCACAGGCAGCGCCCGACTTCACCGAGGCTCATTTGGCTTTGGCACAGGTCTATCTCGACCGTTATCGCTGGCACGATGCCGCAGCCGCTGCTCAAAAGGCCATCGACACGAACGACACGGTTTTTCGGGCCCATCGCCTCCTTGGCCAGGCCTATGTGGGTTTGGACGATTATGACCGTGCCAGGACAGCGCTCAACAACGCCGTCCGACTGAACCACTCGGACATCGCGTCGATGACCGCCCTGCTGGAGGTCTATGAACTCAACGGCAAGCCACGGCAATTCGAACGGCAGAACCGCATTTTGCTGGAGCGCGATCCGACCAACGCACAGGCCCTTCAAAACCTCATTCTGCTCGCGCGGAGGCAGGGGAAGGTCGATCAACTCCGCCACTACGAACGCTCCATGGCGGGCGTGCCGGAATTGCAGGGACTGCATCGACGGTTCAAAGCGCTCATAACCGTCAGCGAGGATCGGGATCAAGACGCGTACGTCGCAGAACTCGAGGAAATCAGCAAGGCTTACCCCGACGACCCGGACGCAAGAATGGACCTGGTCGGAGTCTACCTCGCCGATGACCGTGATGACTTGGCCCGCCAGCAACTCCAGCAGATCGCCTCTTCAAACCCGGTTTACTTCCCGGCTCAGGACTTGTTGTGCAGCCTGCGGGCCCTCGAACTGGACTACCGCTGGCCCATCGACAATCTGGAAGCGCGACTGGCCATTCACCCTCACCGCATCCCGTGGCAAGGAATGCTGGTTCAGTTCCTGCTCGACGACCAGCAATATGATCGTGTGGCAGAAGCGCTGACCCGGTTCTTGCAGAACCCCAACCTGCCCGCTGCCGTGCGCAGATCGTTTCAATTCGATCTGCTCATGAGTGACTCACTCGCCGACAGGCTTCCGGAAGCCGTGGCCTCCCTGCAGAACTGGATCAAAGATCAACCCGAACGCGAGAACCTCAAGCAGTTGCTGATCCTACTGCTGCACCGTAACGGCGAGACCGGCCGGGCCGTGCAGTTGGCCGAAGAATGGTACCGGGCGTCGAGTCTTTCCGATCGCAATGTCTACCAGGCGCTGCTCGTGC
>JADFJZ010000283.1 GCA_022565195.1 Planctomycetota bacterium
TGATCAGCCCCGCGGAGTTCGGCGTCTACCAGCTTGGGCTGCTGCTGGTGAATCTCTTGCTGCCGGTCCTGAGTTTCGGTTCGTATGAAGCCGTGGCGCGGTTTGTGCCGGAGCATGAATCGAAGGGGCAATTGTGGCGCTACTTGCGCAGGGCCTTGCCGTTGAGCCTGATTGTCGGCGTCGGATTGTGCGGTGTTCTTTTTGTGCTGGCCGGTCCGGTCTCGCGCGTCGTTGGCGGAGCAATCACGGCGGCGTCCGCTGCCGACCATGCCGCGCTGATCCGACTGACGGCGATCTGCGTGGTGGTGTTGGTGCTGTACCATTTGGTCGTGGGTGTTCTGCGGGGCCGGCGTATGTTTCGGGCGCTCAGCGTCATGGAATTGACCGCGGGCCTGCTTTTCACAGGCGGGGCGGTGGTTGTGGCTGCGCTGGGCGGGGGCTCCGGCATCGTCGTGCTGGCCATTTACACGGCGGCGAATCTGGTGACTGCCTTGGCGTTTGGGGCTGCCGCGCTGTGGCTGGTGTGGCGTGAACCACATGAGCCCGCAGCACCGGATCGTCCCGGCGGAATGCGGAATCTCTTGATCTTCGGCTTCTGGGCAGGTTGGGCCGCCTTTTCCTGGCAATTGCTGATGTCATTGCCGGCCCTGTATTTGAACCGCGTGTGTGGCGAGGAAGTGTTCGCCACCTACCGGGCCATGACGATCTTCACTCAACTCGGCTACATCATACCGGCCGCCGTCAGTGTTGCGGTGGCCGCCTCGGTCAACAGGATCTGGGAAGTTTCCGGGCGCGAAGTTTCAGTGGGCCGGCTTCAGCTTGCGACTCGGGCTGTTCTGCTGGCGACGCTGCTTCTCTGCCTGCTGCTGGCCAGCCTCAAGAGCGTGATCGTGCTGGCGTTCAGCGAATCGTACCGCGAAGGCGCGCAGGCCGTGCAACTGCTGCTGATTTTCTATGTGCTGGCGGGCGGACTGAGTCTGGTCACGATTCGCTTCACGCTCATTAAGAAAACCGCTTACACATTTCTGTGCTGGGCCGGCGGCTGTGCGGGTGCGCTCCTGATTGCGGTCGTCGGGATTCAGCCAGAATCATCGCAGCAGGCACTCGTGATGACGGCGTGGGCCGGTGTGGGCGGCGTGTGCGTCGCGCTGCTGATGGCCCTCGTTTTGTCGTACCGCAGTCGATTGATGCCTGATCGCGGGACGCTTCTTTTGCTGGCGGCGACGTTTCTATTGCTCGCGCCAACGGCCTATATCGTCGCGGGTGGGTTGGCGGTCGCCCTGCTCGCCGCGGGCACGAAGGTGGTCTTCTCGCCGGACGAGCGCCAAGTGCTGCTCCGGCAGGCATCTCAACTCTTTCGCTTCCAGTTGGTCGATACCGACCCTCCAACGTCTGATAACCAAAGCCAATCGTAACGCCCCCTCAGCGTCCCACATCCGTGCGAATATTCGGCTAAGTAACCGCACTTCTCCCCAATACCGATACACGAGTAGCGTTCGGACTCGGTGAATCCACCATTGAATGACGGGATCTGCTATGCACGATGGGCGACTTCCCTCACCGGAAAGAAAACAGAAATATCGCCGCGCATTGCGGGTGTTGCGGGGCAAGGACTACTCCGCCGCCGTCGCCCTCTTCGCCGAACTTGCGTCCGGCGAGGACCTCTGCGGCACGCTCAGTCGCTACTACGCCGGCGAAGCCTGCCAGCGACTCGGTATAGAGCAAATGCAACAACACGATTTCGAGACCGCAGCCGAGTCATTCAAGCGCGCCGCGGGATTCAATCCGCAAAACCACACGCTGGCCAGGTACTTGGCGTGCTGCCTCGCACAATTGGGCAAATTCGACCTGGCCGCACGATACGCCGACCGCGAGACGACCTTACGAAGCGCGGACTCCGCACCGCGCATTCGGTTCGCGCTCTGCCAATGGCGCGACGGTCAGCAGGCGGCCGCGATTCAAACCCTCCGCGCGGGAACGACCGCTCAGCCGCACAACGGAGAATGGCACTTTCAATTGGGTGTGTTGCTGGCGGCGCGCGAAGAGCATGATGCCGCGATCGCCGCACTTTCCCAAGCTGTCGAATTGCTTCCGAACGCCGGCGAGGCGCTCAAACACCTTGGCCTGTGTCACGGCGCCCGCCGAGAGGCCGGCGAAGCCGTACGCTACTTGTCGCTCGCCCAGCAACACAGGCCGCACGATGCCACGATCGGCCTGTTTCTGGCCATGGCTGCCAAAGCGGCCTCCGGGGCCGGCGGCGTGCCGCAGATCCAGTTGACTCTGCCGACCATAGCACCGGTCGTCGAGCTTGCGGACGTTGAGGAACTCACCCAACTCATCTCCGACGAGCCGGAAGTCATCGAAGCCTTCTTGAGTCTTTCGCAGACGGAATCGGACGCCGATGTCTTCGAACTGTTGGCTGCGGTCGTCGATCGGGCCGCGCTTCAAGCCCCGAACGATGCCGATCTGTTCTACCATCGAGCCTGCATCCATCGCCGCCTGGGGCGACGCGATCTGGCAATCGAGTATTGCGAGCGCGCCGTAGAAATCAATCCGCGCCAGGTTCAGGCCCTGATCACCTTGGCCCGGCTCTATCTGGAGACCGACCGTCAGGACGACGCCCGCACCCGTCTGCAGCAAGTGTTGGACCTGGGCCATGAGTACGCCGACGTGTACTTCTACCTCGGGTGCATCTATCGCGACCGCGGACAGCGGGATCAAGCCAAGACCTCGTATCACAAAGCACTGCAAATAAACGGCAGTTACAAGGCGGCGCGCGATGCGCTGGAAGCACTGGCGGCCTAAGGGGATCGAGGGAGAGAGATGTCGTATCTGCTTGAAATCCTGGGCCGGGGGCTGGTCAGCAGCTTGCGCGGTGCGTTGCAGACCAAGCTGCCGCCGGTGGACGATTTGAGTCTGCCCGAGCTGCGAAGTCGGCTGGCTGCCGAACCCGCCGATGAAAAGCATGCACTGATGCTGGGCTTGAAGCTGCTGTGGGAAGATCGTTTCATGAAGGCGGGCGAGCGCTTCGAGCAAGTGCTCGAGCGGGATGATGAATCCATAGCCGGCCTGCTCGGCATGGCCAGTGTCCACGACGAGTTAGGCCGAACGGAGCAGGCGCTCATACTATTGAACCGGGCTCGATTGATCGACGTGCTCGATCCCGTCATCCTGTTTTGCATT
The DNA here is from genome assembly GCA_022565195.1 of Planctomycetota bacterium. The sequence continues at coordinate 3,184 of JADFJZ010000283.1, forward strand.
GGATTCTGCTGCGAGAAGCTCAATCGCATGGGTGAGGCCATCGATGCCTATCGGGCCTCGCTGCGGGCCTGTCCGGATCTCCGCAACTGTCACGAACGCCTCGCGGCGATCTTCCTGCGGCAGGACAAGCCTCGCTCCGCGCTTTCGCACTACGAGCAATTGATTGAGTTCGACCCGGATCGCATGTCGGATCACATCACGCTGGCCAACCTGTACTTGAAGGTCGGCGATCCGGAGTCGGCGATTCGCCGCTACGAGATGGCCATCGCCCTGGACCCCGACAATTGGGAGATTCAAGAGGATCTGGCCACCGCCTACCAAAAGGCCGGCCTGGTCCGAGAGGCCATCGAGCTGCTGCACCAAATGATCGAGCAGCAGCCGGAGTTTGCGGACAACTTTTTGCGCCTCGGTGACTTGTACGCCGAAGCCGGCGACGATCCAACCGCACAAGCGCAATACGAACGCGCCCTCGAAATCAGTAGCGAGTACCTTGAGGCAATGGTCAAGCTCGGTACCACGCTCCTGC
>JADFJZ010000284.1 GCA_022565195.1 Planctomycetota bacterium
GCGGAGGGCCGGTCTGCTGATTTGCGCGGGCCGGGTGGCCATCAAGATGATGCCCGTGCTGCAGCGTATCTACCAACAAATGTGCGAGCCCAAGTGGGTCATCAGCATGGGCGCCTGCGCCAGCACGGGCGGCGTGTTTGACACTTACGCCGTGGTTCAGGGCATCGATCAGTTTTTGCCGGTCGACGTGTACATTCCCGGCTGCCCGCCGCGTCCGGAGCAAGTCATCGAGGGCGTGATGGCCATCCAGCGCATGGTCGAGAAGGACGGCTCCAAGCCGAGTTGGGAACGCGGCGACGGCCTGCGCATGGTCGCCGAGCCGACCTACAATGTCACCGTTGACGGAGGCGACGCCTAGGGTACGTTTCAAACCTTGGCGTAGAGGCAAGCTCATGATCGAGCATCTCCAAGCACGTTTTCCAGACATCGAGTTTGCACCCGCACCGTTGCTGGACCGAGGTGACGAGCCCGGTGCGCAGCAGTGTGTTCGCGTGCGCCCAGCGAACCTTCTTGAGGTTCTGCGGTTTCTTCGCGACGACTCGCGCTGCCGATTCGAGCAGCTTTGCGACTTGACTTGTATTGATTACTTGAACTTTCCCAAAGCCTCTGATCGATATGGCGTAACCTACTCGCTGCTCTCGATCAGTCTGGGCCATCGACTGTGGATCAAGTGCTTTGTCAACGACCCCGATCCCAAGGTGCCTTCGGCAACCTCTATTTGGATCGGAGCCGACTGGATGGAACGCGAGGTTTTTGACATGTTCGGCGTCGTCTTCACCGACCACCCGGACTTGCGGCGGATACTGACTTGGGACGGTTTCGAAGCCCACCCGTTGCGAAAAGACTATCCCCTTCGCGGTCGCGGCGAGCGCGAAGATTATGACGTCGTTGTTCGCGGAAGTGCCTGACGGTGGCGCGAGTGGCGGTCATAGCTGAGAACGGAAATGACGCAAGCACAAACTAGTTTCGAGCCTGCAAAGCTCGTTCCTGATGAGTTTGGCGACGATCTTTGGACGCTGAACTTTGGCCCGCAGCATCCGGCGACGCATACGACGCTGCGCCTGGTGCTGGAGCTGGACGGCGAGACGGTCATCGGCTGCACGCCGCACATCGGGTATTTGCACAGCGGCTTCGAGAAGCTCGGCGAGCACCTGGACTACAACCAGTATGTGGTGGTGACCGACCGCATGAACTACATCAGTCCGATGGCCAACAACATTGTCTGGCACCACGCTTGCGAGAAGCTGTTCGGCATCGAAATCACGCCGCGGTGCAAAGTCCTTCGGACGATCATCGCGGAGCTGGCCCGGATTCAGGATCACTTGCTCTGTGTGGGAGCGGCTGCACTGGATCTTGGGGCGCTCACGGCGTTCTTGTATGGGTTCAACGATCGCGAATTGATCTACGACATTTTCGAGGACATTTGCGGGGCTCGCTTTACGACGAGTTACACGCGCGTCGGCGGTCTGACGCAGGACATGCCCGACGGCTGGACGGACAAGATCAAGGCGTTCCTGAAACAACTGCCCAAGGCCATCAACGACCTCGAAAGGCTGCTCAATCGCAACCGCATCTTTCTGGAACGCACCCGCGGAATCGGTTATGCCTCGGAGGAGGACGCCGTCGCCTGGGGCTGGACCGGGCCGCTGGCGCGCTCGGCCGGCGTGCGCCGGGATTTGCGAAAAGACGAGCCGTATCTATGCTACGCCGAGAACTGGGACGGCTGCGGCAGCTCGCCCGTAGACTTCAAAGTAGCCATCAGTGACATGGGCGACGTCTACGCCCGCTACCGCGTGCGGCTGGAGGAAATAAAGCAGGCGGCGTACATTGTAGAGCAACTGCTGGACAACATTCCGCCGGGCCCGATCAATGTCCTGCCCGATGACAAAATGACGCTGCCAAGCATAGACGAAGTGCACTTCAGCATCGAAGGCTTGATACACCACTTTGAACAGATTATGACTAATCGCGGCTGGACGCCGCCGATTGGTGAAGTTTATGGCTGCAACGAGACGGCCAACGGCGAACTCGGCTTTTATTTGGTCAGCGACGGCGATCGCTTTCCGTATCGGGTGCGGTGCCGGCCGCCGAGCTTCATCAACTATCAGGCCATGGAGAAGCTGACCGTCGGCCATCAGATTTCCGACGTGGTGGCGATTCTGGGTTCGTTGAATATCATTGCCGCGGAACTGGACCGCTGAGGAAAGAGAAAAGTGAAAAGAGAAAAGAACAAAAGACGATTCGGGTTTCAGGTCCGACGATTTGGAACACTTCGCGCGGGCGGAACATTCAAGGAGCCGCAGGCTTCAGCCTGCGCGATCGCGCTGATGCGGTTGGTGTGCCTGTCGCTGCTCGCCGCCGTCTTGTGCGGAGGTCAATTAGCCTGCGCCCCGGTGAAATTGCTCGATCCGCCCGCCGGTTGGCCTGTCGAGTGGAAGAATCGCAAGTTGTTCAATACGCCCAATGCCTACATTTACGCTGGGAATGCTGCTACTGCAGGTCAAGTGGATGAAATCGCGGCGCGGGTCAACCGCGAGTTTCAGACACGCACCGACGGGCGACTGGTCAAGGGCCTGCTGCTGGTCAACGACGTTGACGAGGAGCCGATCATTGCGGACCACCAGACGTACACGAAACTCATGCTCAACAGGTCGGCCTCCGCCCGTAATCAAGCATTGACCGACGCGCAACTCGAAGCGCAATACGCCAGGATTCGCCAGACCATGGCTGATCGGGGTACCCAGGCTGAGATGGAATTGCTTATGACGCCGGTTTCCCTGGGTCGCCTGGATCTGACGCGGATGCTCGGTTTTGAAAGCAACGTCAGTGACGCGGTGGCTTGGTCGGTCGTGATTTCAACTTCGGCGTTGATCGAGCATGCGAATCGCGAGAACATGCAGAGCGAACTGCACAGCCGGAAAATCGGATTGGTCCTGCAGGTCCCGCTGGCGCCGATCATCCTGTTCGAGGAGCGCTTGCGCAACGCGAAAGCGTTCGTGGCACGCGATGTCGCGGTGTTCCGCAATCTCGCACACCAACAAGCAGGCTGGAGCGAGGAAAAACGCCAGGATGAGACGCTGGCCTACATGGAGCGCAAGCTCAACGAGACTCTGCTGCCGGTGATTACGCAACTGAGGGACGTTCTCAAGGAGTTGGCGGCTCAGATTGAGCCGCTTCTGCCGGGCGCGGAATCCGAACAGAGAAAGCAGGGACAGCAAGACTGAAATGGCCTGGAAGACGATCGACAGAAATCAGCCGGTGATCGATCCAAACGCTCCGCCGCTTTTGAGCGAGGCGCTTTGCGAGAAGATCCGCTCCTTTTTTCCGCGCTACGAGACCAAGCGTGCGGTGCTGCTGCCCGCATTGCACATCGTGCAGCACGAACACGGCCACGTGAATTATCAGGCCATGAAGGAAGTGGCGGAACTTTTGGAGATCCATCCGTCGGATGTCATGGATGTGGTCAGCTTCTACACGCACTTTTCTTCTCATCCCAGGGGCCAGAAGACGATCCTCGTTTGCCGCTCGCTGTCCTGCGAGTTGATGGGCGGGAAGGAAGTGCTCGAGACGCTCAAGACGCAGCTCGGCGTCGATGAGCACGGCACGACGGCCGACGGCCGGTACACTTTGATGACTGAAGAATGCCTGGCGGCGTGCGACCATGCGCCTTGCATGCTGGTGAACGAGCGAATGCACAAGGGCGT
>JADFJZ010000285.1 GCA_022565195.1 Planctomycetota bacterium
GGGCATGCGGGACGAAATTAGGCCACGAAGGCACAAAGGCACAAAGAAGAGAGAATGTGGCATGGAAGATGAAGAAGCGGCTCTGGTGTTCAAGAACCGTGGTCGAAGAATCTTATTCATTTCCATTCTCCATTTCCTTCGTGTCTTTGTGCCTTCATGGCCTCATTTCTTTCCCGACACGACAGAAGCTACGCCTTCGATCACGCCGTCGTAGCCGGTGCAGCGGCACAAGTTACCGCTCATGAACTCGCGCAATGAGGTTTGCCCGAGCACTTCGGGATGATCCGCCAGCCATCGGGCGGTCATGACGATGCCCGGCGTGCAGGCACCGCACTGCGACGTGCCGGTGGCATTGAGCTTGGCGGCGAATTCGCGTGCGATCGATTCGACGGTCTCCACACAGCAGCCATCTGCCTGAAATGCCGGCACGAGGCACGAGTTCACCGGCAGTCCGTCCAGCAGAACGGCGCAGGCCCCGCACTCGCCCTCGCCGCAACCTTCCTTCGTTCCCGTGCAGCGGCAATCGTAGCGCAGCACATCAAGCAAGCGGGCGTCGGTCGGCACCGTTCGCGTGATTTCCTGACCGTTGAGTGTGAACGACAGTTCAAACTTATCCACGATCCGCACCCTCCACGATGGTCATCAGTCGTTCGGGCGTCAGCGGGATGGTGTTGATCTGCACGCCGAGCGCATCACAGACGGCGCTTACGATCGCCGGCGCAGGGCCGTCCATGGGCAGTTCGCCGATGCCTTTGGCGCCGCCGGGTCCGAATTGCGACGGTTGTTCCTCGAAGTACACCCGGATAGGCGGCAAATCGCCGCTGGCGGGGATGATGTAGTTCGTCATTTGGCAGTTGGCCATCGCGCCTTCTTGCATTACGACTTCTTCGGTCAGCGCCCAGCCGATGGCCTGGACCACGCCGCCGGCGATCTGCCCTCGGGCCAGCGTCGGGTGTACCACCTTGCCGACTTCCTGCAGCGCCACAAAGTCCGTGACGCGTACGCCGTAGGTCCGCAGGTCCACCTCGACGGTCGCCACGTACGTGGCCCACGCGAACGCGGCGTAGGCATCACCGCGATAAGTCGTCTCGTCCCACTTCAAGCCTTTCGGCGTTTGATGCTTGGCCTTACCCAGTAGACGCTGGTTCGGATGGCCACCGTGCCAGTCGCGGACGGTTCTTTGTAATGCGGCGCCGCCGGCGTCCTTCGCTCCGGCGCGCTCCGCCAGATCCCCGCAGGCCCGCTCGATCAAGCGCCCGACAACCATCGCGGTGCGGCTGGCGACGGTCGGGCCGCTGTTGGGCACTCGGGATGTGTCGGGTGTGGCGATGATCACTTCCTGCTCGTTGACGCCCAGCGCTTCAGCGGCGATTTGCGTCAGGATGGTGATGGTGCCCTGGCCCATGTCCGTGTTGGCGGTCAGCACCATGAACCGCCCGTCGGGCAGGCCCTCGACCCATACTTCCGAAGCCAACACCGTCTCACCGCTGCCGGTGAAGCCCGCGCCGTGATAGAACGTGGCGAACCCGATGCCGCGTCGAAGGTACGGATGCTCGGCATTCTCGCGGGCGAACTGCCTTTGCCGTTCGGCGTAGTCGGCGAGTTCGAGTCCGCGATCCATGAGCGCGGGCAGGTTGACCTTGTCCCGCATGACTTGTTCGGTAGCCGTGGTTTGGCCCGTGCGAAGCAGGTTTCTCCGGCGCAGCTCAACCGGATCGATGCCGAGTTCGGCGGCGATGACGTCCATGTGCCGTTCGGTGGCGAACTGCGTTTGCGGGGCGCCGAAGCCGCGAAAGGCGCCGTTGGGCGGCGTGTTGGTCAGGCGCACTTCGCCGTGAATGTGGATGTGATCGCAATCATAAGGCCCGGCTGCATGAATCACGGCGCGACTGAGCACCACCGGCGAAAGCGTGACGTAGGCCCCGCCGTCCAGCAGCACGTCGATCTCCATCGCCAGCAGCTTGCCGTCGTTGCCGACGGCGGTGCGGTGACGAACCCAGCTTGGATGTCGCTTGGTCGTCGCTTCCATGTCTTCCGTGCGGTCGTACACGATCTTGACCGGCGCGCCGGCTTTCTCTGCGAGCAGAGCGGCGTGGATGGCGATGATCGACGGATAGTCTTCCTTGCCACCGAACCCGCCGCCGATCGTCGTTTGAATGACCCGAAATGCCTCGGGCGGGCGGCCGAAAAAGTGCTCCAGCGACTTGAGCACGTAGAACGGGCACTGCATCGAGCCGCGGATCACCAGTTGGCCGTCCTCGCGGTGGGCGACCACGCCCTGCATTTCGATGTAAACGTGTTCCTGTGAGCCGGTCTCGTACTCGCCTTCAATGATGTGCGCGGCGGCCTCGAACACCGGCTGCGGATCGCCCTTGCGGATGTCAATCCGCTTGAAGACGTTGTCGTCGCCGTATTGGATCGTTTCGGGCGTGAGCGGCTGGCGGGGGTCGAACACAGCCGGCAGCGGGTCGATGTCCACGCGAATCGCCTGCCGTGCCCGCCGCAATGCGGATATCGAGGGATGCGCGATCAAAAGCACGGGCTCATGCCGATGCCGCACTTCTGAAGCGGCGAGCGCCGGCTCTTCTTTCTCAATGAAGATCACCTCGTTGGGGCCGGGGATGTCGCGATGGTCCACGACCACAAACTCGTCCCAGTTGATCGACGGATCGAAGTGGATGCCGGTGATCCTGCCCCTCGCCGCCGGGCTGCGGATGGTCGCGCCGTGCCACACGCCGTCAATCTGCAAGTCGTCCACGTATTGGGTCGTTCCTTGCAGCTTGTCCAGGCCGTCGATGCGAGGAATGTCTGATCCAATGGGCATGACAGTGAAGAGTATCTAGTGAAGAGTATCTAGTAAAGAGCCTAATGATGAGTGGCACCCCCAAGCGCTTGACGTTGCCGGTTGATCGTAGGAACATGTTGCGTGAAAGTGGAACGTAGCGACGAACACAAATGAAGGGGCACACATCGTGAAGTACGACACAATCATCAAAGGCGGCACGGTCGTCACCGCGGACGGTCAGAGGCGGGCGGACGTGGCCATTAAAGGTCAAAAGATTGCGGCCGTCGGAACGGGATTGGCCAGAGCGAACAGCAACGGCGCTACCATCATTGACGCCAAGGGCAAGTATGTCATTCCCGGCGCGCTCGATGTCCACGTGCATCTGGAACTGCCGTTTTGCGGCACCGTGTCGAGCGACGACTGGAACACCGGCACGCGGGCGGCGGCTCGCGGCGGGGTGACCACGGTGATCGATTTCGCGATTCCGTACGGCAACGAATCGCTCGAGACCGCGTTCAAGAACTGGCGACGGAAGGCAAAGAACAAAGCCTGCGTCGACTATTGCTTCCACATGGCCATCACCAAATGGGACAAGCACGGGCCGGAGATGGAGAAGATGGTCAAGATGGGCTGCCCGACGTTCAAAGAGTTCATGATTTATGAGTCGGAAGGCTGGCAGAGCGACGACCGCGCGATTTTCGGGGCGTTGGAGAACTGCAAGAAGCTCGGGGCCATGCTGCTGATCCACGCCGAGTCCAGCCGCGTGCTCGACGAACTGATCGCTCGCCACCACACGCCGAAGTTGATGAAGCAGTACGGCGCCTGCCTGCACGCCATCACCCGGCCGAACTACATCGAGGCTGAGGCGATCCAGCGGGCTGTCAAGTGGGCCGAGGTCACCGGCGGGCGTCTCT
>JADFJZ010000286.1 GCA_022565195.1 Planctomycetota bacterium
TTCGCCGGGGCGGAGGCTTCGGCCTGATCGGCCCCAATGGCTCGGGCAAGAGCACGACGATCAAGATGCTGCTCGGGCTGCTCTATCCCACGCGCGGCAGAATCAGCCTCTTCGGCCGGCCGCCCACGGACGTGGCCACCAAGTCCCGCATCGGTTTCCTGCCCGAAGAGTCGTATCTGTATCGCTTCTTGAACGCCCGCGAAACGCTGCAACTCTATGCCAAGCTGTTTCGACTGGACGCCAAGGTTCGCGCCTCGCGGATCGAGAAGCTGCTGGAGATGGTCGGCTTACAGCACCAAGCCAAGCGCCGCATCGGCGAATACTCCAAAGGCATGGCCCGGCGCATCGGGCTGGCACAGGCATTGATCAACGACCCGGACTTCCTGATTCTGGACGAACCCACCACGGGGCTGGATCCGATCGGAACCCGGCAAATCAAAGAACTCATTCGCGAGTTAGCATCGCGCGGCAAGACGGTGCTGCTCAGCAGTCACCTTCTTTCCGATGTTCAGGACGTGTGTGATCGCTTCTGTATTCTGTACGGCGGGCGTGTGCAGGCTGTGGGTGACATCGACGAGCTGCTGCGCCAGCAGGGATCGACGCAAATCACTGCGCCGCGCCTCAAAGACGAGACCATCAAGGAAATTGAGCAGCTCATCCGCCGGCGTGAAAACAAAGCCGTGACGTCGGTCGAGCATCCCACGGAGCGTTTGGAGCATTTCTTTGTGCGGATCGTGGAGGAAGCTCAGGCTTCACGCGTCGCGACCGCCGGCGTGGAGGCGGGCGGCGAGTTGCCGGATTTCCTCAGCGAAGAGCAGGGCGAGACGATCGTCGAGACACTGGTGTCCGCGACACGGGTGTCCGCAGCCGATCAGCAGACCGCCGAGGTAGTGGCAGGGTCCGCGCCGGATCGAATCCAACCGCAGGAAGACCCGGGCGCGCACGTGCTGAGCGACCTCATGGAGACAGCCCCCCCGGCAGAGGAAGCGGAACATCGACCGCAGGAAGCAGTTGTTGCGGCGTCCGATGCCTCCGTGGCACAGCCCGGGCGGGCCGGCGAGTCGAGCGAAGATGCGGACGGCGACGTGGATCGCGGCGTCATTGATGCTCTGCTGGACAAGTCGGAGGATGGGCCCGGTGGGTAGAATCCTGACCATCGCCCATCACACCGTTCGCGAGGCGGTTCGGATGAAGGTCGTGATGGCTTTTGCCGTCCTGATCCTGGCCCTGATTTGCGGGCTGCCGTTCGGCATCCAGAGGCCCAATGCAACGGTCACTGCCACGGTGCAAACTTTCTTGACTTGGTCATTGACGCCGCTGGGCGTCATTCTGAGTTTTCTCGCCGTATTCCTGGGTTGTTTGTCCATCTCCGATGAAATGTATCACCGCCAAATCTACACCTTGGTGAGCAAGCCGATTCCGCGTTGGCAGTACATCGTCGGCAAGTGGCTCGGCGTGGTGCAAGTGCTGACCGGGTTGCTGATTTTCGCCGGGCTGCTGACCTACGTGATGGCGCGGGTTCTGGCTTCGGCGGAGCCGGTCGACAAGATTGACAAGTTTACGCTGGAGCACGAAGTGCTGACGGCCCGGGCGCACTCGCCGCTGCACATCCCGGATTATACCGCCTTAGCTGAACGAGTTTTCGCGCAATTGAAGGCAGACGGGCGTTACTCGGAATCCTCGCCGGCGGCCCAGCGAGCGATCAAGGCCAGAATCATCGGCGAATACACCCAGAGATGGCGCAACCTCGCTCTGGAGGAGGTCCGCGAGTTTGAGTTCAGGAATCTGGGGCTTGTAGAGCGCTCGAGCGAGAATTCCATGCAGTTGCGGTATAAAGCCAAGGGCCTGAGTTACACGCAGGACGAGACCCTGCAGATGGTGTGGGTTTTCGGCGATCCTCGGAATGCCGACGTGTACGGGCCCGTGCTGCGTCGCGATGTGATGGATCGCTATCATGTCATTCCCTTCCCTGCGAGTTGCGTTTCACCAAACGGTGTTCTGAAGGTGCGGGTTCAGAACGCCGATCGGCGCGCAGATGGAAGGTCGGGCGCCACGATTGCCTTCGAGGCTGTAGAGGGCTTCGAAGTGTTCTACAAGATCGGCTCTTTTGAAGGCAACTTGGCTCGGACGTTGTTTTTGATTTGGTGTCGTGTGGTTCTGATCGCCTCGCTGGCCATTATGTCCGCTACGTTCCTGTCCTATCCCGTCGCCTGCTTGCTGACGTTCATGTTTTACGTCCTGTCGGTCAGCGGCGGCTACGTGGTTGACGCCCTGGGGTTCGGCGGCGCTCAGGACGGCGTCTACGGGGTGGCCAAGCCGTTTGTCAAGGCCATGCTGGAGATGGTGTTTTGGCTGCTGCCCAAGTTCAGTAAGTACGACGGCGTTTCGACGTTTGTGGAAGGGCGGAACGTCACGTTGATGTGGGACTTGCTGGCCATGGGCAAGCTGGTTTTGTTTCTGTCTACGCTCATTCTGTTGATCGCGTGCATCGTCTTTCGACGGCGGCAGGTGGCGGAGTTGAGCGTGTGAGGTAAGAGTTCGTGGCGCGAATCGACGACGCATTGACATTGGGGGAGCACCTCGACGAGCGCAGCCGCGTGGTGCGCGTTGATCGGCTCGTGCGGTACGTCTGTGTGGTGAGTGCCGTGGTCTGCGTCGGCATCGCCGGTGTGGTGCTGCTGCCCAGAATCCACGAGCAGCGCAAAGAATTGCAGTTGGTTGTGGGGGAAGAGACGTTTGACGACATGCCTCCCGGCATCGCGCTGCCCACGGCCTTGCTCTCGACTTTTCGCGGCGTGATGATCCACTTTCTGTGGACGCGCTCCGAGGAACTCAAGCAAGACAGCAAGTACTTCGAACTCCAGCAGCTCTACGACTGGATCTGCAACCTTCAGCCGCGGTACCCCAAAGTGTGGGGCAATGCCGCCTGGAACATGGCCTACAACATTTCCGTGGGCACCTATTCGCCGCGCGAGCGCTGGCATTGGGTGTCGTCGGGGGCGTACCTGCTGCGCGACAAGGGCATTCCGCTCAATCCCCAGAGCATCGATCTGTACCGCGAGCTGTCCTACATTTATCAGCACAAGATGGGCGATTTCATGGACGATCACCACTGGGCGTATAAGCGCAACTGGGCGGTGATCGTGGAGCGCGTCCTGGGCCAACCGCCCTCCGACCCCGAGCCCGAGTTGGCGATCGAAGCGATGCGGAAGATCGCCGACGCGGCGAAGTCAATCCGTGAGTTTGGCACGCTCGCCAAACTGGAATCGTTGCAAATATATATCGGACACGATGACGAAAAGCCGAGCATGGGCGACTTCAACGATCGGCTGGCGGCGATCGGCTTCAAGGCCGACGCAGCCTGGCTGGATGCGGTCGCCCGGTATTTCCGCGGCGCGGAGGTGAGAGCGCTTGTCGCGGATGAAGCAGGCGCGGCCGATGAGCACGTGGAGCAGTTCAATGTGCTCATGGCCGACGAGAAACTGGCGCCGGCGCGGGATCGGTTGCTGGCAGCGGTGCGGGCGCGCGTCTTGAACGCCGATCTGAGGCTCGATCCGCAGTACATGCTCGAATTGATGGAGGAGTTCGGACCATTGGACTGGCGCTCGGTATACACGCATTCACTCTATTGGGCGGCGCTGGGATCCAAGGAGTGTGGCGATAAGATCGGGCTCGACGAAAACGCGGAGATGAGCAC
>JADFJZ010000287.1 GCA_022565195.1 Planctomycetota bacterium
CAGAAGTCTCTCTTTTTGCCCAAGCTCGTCAATGGCAGCTGGACGAGCACCATGTGCCTCACCGAGCCTCAATGCGGGACGGACCTTGGGCTGGTCAGCACCAAGGCTGAACCCCAGGGAGACGGCACCTATAAAATTACCGGCGCAAAAATCTTCATCTCGGCAGGGGAGCATGACCTAACCGAAAATATCATTCACTTGGTATTGGCCCGAATATCCGGAGCTCCCTCGGGCACCCGAGGCATCAGCCTCTTTGTCGTCCCGCAGTTTCTGATCAAGCCGGACGGTACCCTGGGTGCCCGCAACGGAGTCTCCTGCTCCGCGATCGAACACACGATGGCGGTGGAAATGTCCGACCAAGTGCAACACGACGTTCGGGTGACTTGACAGCAGCGCACGAAGTTGCAGGGGCGTCGTCTCCGTGCCGGACTGCACGAGGTCGGCGCTGGGATGGTGGTCGGCGACGATAACCCATTCGTCGGCCTCCTCGGCGCGTTGCAGTTCAGCCGCCAGAAAATCGAACTGCTCGGCGGACAATGTGCCGTTGTGGTGCGGCAGCATGGGCGCGACCGAGCGAGGCCGGGCAGTGTCCAGCACGATGAGGCGCAGGCCGTCGACGGGCGAGACGCTGTACCAGCTTTGTTCGCTTTGTGCATCGACAAAACCGTGCCCGGGCGGATCGGTGAGCGTGTCGAAGTGGGCGGCGATGGTCTCAGCCGTGCTCAAGTATCGCCGCTGGGGGTTCGGCTCGACGAATTGCGGCAGGTTGAGCAGCGCCAGCGGCCCCGGATGCGCGGGTGAGATCGGCCCATTGGCCTGATCGGCCTCTGGATTGAGAAAGACTGGGTAGAACAGCACGAATTGGTACACAAAGGGCAATGGAGCGAGCCGAGCGGCGCCTGCGTATTCGAGTATCGGGAACACGCCGATTGCGAAACGGTCGTGATTGCCGATCACCGCATACCACGGGATCGAGGGCAGGGGGCCGTGGAGGCCTTCGCGATACAGGCCCGCCGGCGTGAACGGCGCGTGTGGATCGAGTTCGGGCGTCGGGACGTCGCCGGGTGCGCGGTCGTCCGGCCCGGTTAGAGGGTCGATGGGCAGGCCGTCGAATGCGTCCATGAACCACCGCCACTCGTTGGCCTGATTGTTATCCGTGGCGTCGCCGGTATGAATGACGAAATCCAGCGTGCCGCTCTGCTCGTGTTCGCGGTTGATGGCCCGGATCATGCCGTCCAGCAGTTGTGTCGAGTAGGCTTCGTGCGGGCGCCACGCGGCGGTCACCAGGTCGTCGGCCTGCGGCACCCGCGCCGGTGACTGCTCGTCGATAATCTGTGCATCGGAGATGTGCGCGAAGCGCACCAGCAGTTCGAACCCGTCAGGCACTTCGTCGAGTTGCTCGTTGGGCAAGCTGGGCGGCGCCTCGCGCTGCGCGCAGGCACTCAATCCACAGAGTGCGGCCATGGCGATCATAACAACTGCCCATTGCGGGCTTGATCCGCATTTCTCGCGTTGATTTGGCCACCAAGACACGAAGACACGAAGAATTAGAAATGGAGAATGCAGAATGGGGAATGGAAAAAGGAGAGGCAACTCCCGTCCTTCTTTCTCCATTCTCCATTCTCCATTCTCCATTTCTTTCCTTCGTGTCTTTGTGTCTTGGTGGCCTAATTCCTGACTCATTCCTTGACGGTGTCTTCTCGATCCATCAGACGCAGCGTGCGCAGTAAGTCGCGCTGTTCGACCAAGCCGACGATGTGTCGGCTGTCTTGGCTTTCGACTACCGTCAAGACGGCGACGTGGTGGCTGGTGAACACTTCCAGCAGATTGGACAGCGGCATATCCATCGGTACGACGGCGGACTCGGGGTCGGCGATGTCCAGTGCGGTCACCAGGTCGGCCATGGCTGGGTCGTAGATCAAGTTGTGCAGATCGCTGAAGTGGACCATGCCGAACAATGTGCCGTCGTCCTGAACGACCGGGAAGTGGCTGAAGCGAGAACGTTCGACAAAGTGCAGCACTTCGTCAAAGGTGGCCGACGCCGGAATCAATTCGACGTTTGTGCGCATGATGTGCTGGACGGTGAGGTCGGTGTCTTTGTCGGGTCCGGGTTTGGCGGGTCGGCCCAGGAGTGTGCGCAGGTTGCGCAGAATGACGGCGGTGATCGAAACACCGTCGCCGGCCGTCCCCTCGCGGCGGAGCAGGGTCGCCGCCTTCACTTCGCCGGCGCGGACCACGCGGCGTTTGACCAGCAGCGGGCCGACCAACTCGAACACGACAATGCTGCCCATCACGACCGTCGCAAACTGCCGGCCCAATTCGCTGTCCCAATTCTGCTGCACAAAACTCGCCAGCCCGATGACCACGGCCGCTTGGCAGAGGAGGCCCGCGCCGAGTTGCCCTTCGGTTCGCTGCGGACCTCCGGCGACGCGCACGCCGATGTTGCACCCGATGACCTTGCCGGCCGTACGACAGACCACGTAGGCGAGCCCGATCCAGCCCATCCGCGCCATGTCGCCGACGTGCAACGCATAGCCGGCCAATACGAAGAAGCAGGCAAACAGGGGCGCTCCGAGTGTGCGCAGCGCGGCATCGAGTTTCTGGGCGTCGCGGGCCAAGTTCGCAAAGATGCCGCCGATGACCAGCGCCGTCAGCAGGGAGTTGTAGGACATGCCCATATGGTTTAACAGCAACGTTTCGCCCGCGCCGAGCGAGACGAACACTGCGAGGAAGACGAGCAGCGTTTCGGCGATGGGCAGCCGGGAGTGGACGATGCTGAGCAGGGTTCCGCCGAGGATGCCGAGCGCGATGCTACCCAGGGTCGTCGCCGCCAGTGATGACCACATGTGCCGGGCGAGATCGGCGTTCGTCTCGATGGCGCCGACGGAAGCCAGCACCAGAAACGTCGTATAGAACAAAACGATGCACACGATGTTGTTAATGCCGGTCAGGCCCAGCGTCGTCTCCGTGATCGGGCCTTTGGCTTCATACTCTTGAAGCACGAACATCGTGGCTGCGGGCGCCGTGGCCAGGGCGGCGATGGCCAGAAGCAGGGCAAAGATGAAGTTCGTGCCCGCGCCGTACTGCGGCTGCATCACTTCCGCCCCGATCCAGCAGCCGGCGCAAACCAAAAGAAAGGTGGCGCCGATCTCAAAACCGCTGATCCGCAGCACGCGCGCTCCCGAGGCGCGCAAACGTGAGCGCTCGAACACGCCGCCGATCATAAAGAGAATCAGGCCGAGGGCGACTTGTTTGATGGTCTCGGCGAGATCGGTTGCTTCATCGAGCGACCGCCGCGCGAGCACACCGTTTTCCGGCTCGCAGAGCCACGCCAGAACAGTTTGCAGGATCACCCCAGCCAGCAGGAAACCGATCACGCGGGGAATATGAAAGAAGTGAGCGGCGTGGCCGCCGATGATCGCAGCCAACAACACCAGCCCCAGGAACAGGGCCGGGCTGATGGCCAATTCCGTCGAGAGCGTTGAACTGGATGTCTCAGAATCCAAACAGTAGCCCTCAGTCAAAGACGGATCTACGTGTTCTTGCGTCGTGCCAAGTTCGACCTTGGACATCCTTGAGCCGCAGCCTGAACAACAAATTGCATCAAGCGGCTCTGGGTTTCGTGAGGAGCCACGCATGATGGAGCAGGTTTTTCGCCCATATCCATCGGAAAACACGGTGGCTCCGGC
>JADFJZ010000288.1 GCA_022565195.1 Planctomycetota bacterium
CATCTGGAGAACAAGGTCTTCACTTCGGACCAGATCGGCTCCGAAGAACTGCCGGGCATTATTTTCGCCGGGCCTTACCAAGTGGGAACGCTGGATGCGATCGAAGTGGACCAGCCGGTCTTCGTGACCGATCCCACTGGTTGCGTGCTGGATGAAGACGGCGACGGCGAGATCGACAACTTCGAGTGCCTGTGCGACCCCGAGGTATTCGAGATGGCGGACTGCGGTCTTCTGGAAGCCGCCGATGGCACGCCCGCACTGATCCGAATCAATGATGCCGCTCCCTCGCGCGTGGGCTTCATCGGGGACGTCAACGGCGACGGTTTCGACGACATCATGATCGGCAATCCCACGGCCGATTTCTTCGATCCGACGCAGCCCGGCTCGGCCCGGCGCCCGGACGCCGGCGAGGCCTACCTGATCTACGGGAACAACTTCGGCGCCAACACCGTCAATGTCCAACCGTAAATGAACCACGGGCAGGGCCGATGAATCTCACGGCGTATGGCGACTTCGCTGGACGCCGATGTTGCCGCAGCGCTCCCCCATCGCCCGCCGCCTACCGCTGCCGGCTTGTTACGGGAGTGGATGGGAATCGAACCCACCAGGCGACGGGCGAACCGCCGCCTCAACGGCTTTGAAGGCCGCGGGACCCACCAGGCGTCCGGACACTCCCAGAATAGTACACAGTAGCCGGTATCCGGTAGCCGGTAGCCGGTACTCAGTGCAGAATCGTGATTCGACAATTGCATCACGATTCTCACGTATCTCCATTCGGCCCCGACCACGGACCGATTCGAATGCCCCGATTCGACGGCGACATCAGCTCATCGAGAATTGCCGAGGCGTTTTCCGGCACCGCTTTGATTCCGTTGATCGCATGGGCCCCGGTCGGTCCGCCGCCCGAACTGCTCCCCGACACCGTGCCATTGCGCATCTCAGCCTTGACCGATATCCGCCAATCATGGCTGCACGATTCGTCGAGAGGTTTGGACGGATCCGAAACCTCCCACGTCCAGCCGGCGTAGCGTTCAAAGGAAAGCCACCTCGGCGGAATCGCTTCAATCCGCTTACGCGCGCTTTCGCCGCCGCAATTCCCGCAGGTGAACGTGATCTGCGCGCTATTGAAACCGTGCGGATAGAACGCGTAGGCCACGCTGAGGATCAACATGAGCCACAGCAGACGCCGCGCCCACACCGGCAGCCTCCGACGCTGCCTCGGCGCATATTCGAGGGTCACCACATTGTCCGGATCAATTGCGAGGGGTTCGGGCATTCGTTCGTCGGACACGATGGACCTCACGGCAACAAATGGGCTACAGCCTGGGAAACGTCTTCGACGTCCTCATCGCGAATCGTGCGGCAGTCGAAGAGGAGCGCGTCTTTGTGGATGCGGGCGACGATCGGCGGATCGGCGCGGCGCAAGGCGCGCGCCGCGGATTCGGCGCTCATGTTCGACGGTTGCCACCGGACCGCAAATGTCTTCAACTGCTGCGTCGGCAGCGATCCGCCACCCGCGAAAGACACGTCCTCGATGACTTCGACCGTCGCGCCGGCGTCGCATTCCGCGATCGCATCCGCCTCCTGGGACAAGGAGCCGCGGGCTTCAGCCCGCGCGGACGCGCGATCACTAACGCTTCGTACCGATCTCCTGATCGCATCTGCCAAACGGCAAGCCACTTCGCGAACTTGTTCCGCAGGTCGAAAGATCGACGCCAGCGTTGGGATCTCCGCCCGAGCGCGGTCCTCGTCCAGATACGCACGCAACGTGGCCTCGAGTGCCAGAAGCACGAGCTTGTCAAGCCGATACGTGCGCATCAACGGGCTCTTCTCGATGGCGCGGACGTACTGAGCCCGGCCGAGGATGATGCCGGCCTGCGGTCCGCCGAGCAGTTTGTCGCCGCTGAAGCACACCAGGTCGGCTCCGGCGGCCAGACTATCTCCGACGAGCGGTTCGCCGGCCAAGCCGGCGGCTTGCAGGTCGAGCAGCGCCCCGCTGCCGAGGTCGTCGATCACCGGCAGGTTGTGTTTGCGGCCGAGTTTGACGAGTTCTCCGATGGCGACCTCTTCTGTAAATCCGGCTACGCGATAATTGCTGGTATGCACGCGCATCAGGGCGGCCGTGCGCTCGTCGACGGCCTGCTCGTAGTCAGCGAGCCGCGTGCGGTTGGTCGTGCCGACTTCCTTGAGCTGTACGCCGCTTGCTTTCATGATTTCCGGCAGGCGGAACGACCCGCCGATCTCGATGAGTTGGCCTCGCGAGACGATTACGTTCCGCTTGCGATAGCGCTTGATCCGTTTGTCGGCCTCGGCGGTGGCGTTATGGAAGTCCGCTACCGCGTGCAGGACGAGCAGTGTGGCCGCCGCGTTGTTGTTGACCGCGGTGGCGGCTTCGGCGCCGGTGAGTTTGCACAGCAAATCGCGAACGTGATCGATCCGCCGGCCGCGCTCGCCGCTGTCGAGATCGAGTTCCAGATTGCAGTACCCGCCCGCGCCGTCGCGGATGGCTTCGATGGCGGCGGTGCTCAGCGGCGCCCGCCCCAAGCCGGTGTGCAGCACGATGCCCGTGGCATTGATCACCCGCCGCAGCGAAGGCCGGCTCTGCCGGGCGATGATCTCTTCCGCCATTTGCATGACCGACTCGTCCAGCGCCGAACCGTTCCACTCGCCGGCCTGAATCATTTCACGATGCCGATCCACCGCTTCCCGCAACGAGCACCTTCAGGATCACCGGGGATTTCGCTAGGCGGATCGATGTGCAGAAAATCGACCAGCGAGTCTGCCGCAGCCACAAACCAAGTCTCGTATTCCATTTTGGCGATCACACAGACGACGTCCACATCCGAGCGAACGTCGGCCGCCTGTTGCTCCAGCCGGGGACCCTGTTGGGCAGGACATTCGTGGTTCGAGTCAATGAGAATGAGGATGAGACGATCCACCTGTGTGCCATGATGTTGGAGCTTGAGTGCCGCCAACTGAACCGCTCGAGTCAATCCGTCCTCTTGCACGAGTTTGGTTCGGGGGTGGCGGATAGGTTGAAGGATCTCGGCATACTCCCCGCCAAGAACTTCGGTCCAGACGCGCTGTAGAAGAATACGTATGGCCTGCCGGTCTCCGTGGCCCTCCACAATCGGTGCAATTGTGATTCGGTTCAAGGCTCCTCCTCGGCGAGATCAAACAACACCATTTGTCGTTGTCGCTCCAGATCAGTTTCGTCCGGTGCGAGCTGGTCCATTCGCTGTAAATGGCCGGGAGAATAGAGATGGTCTTTGATCGCACGACGGCTTGCCTGATCTGCCATCGCGATCTCCGTAGTTCCTTGTCTGGATACGACTACGAACAAGGCGTCCTCCTGCAGTCGCACCTGATCGAGAAACTCGGGGCTGTGCGTGGTCACGATGATCTGAATGCCTTTCTCCTCGGCTTCCTCCTGCAAGAATCTCATCGCTCGCAATTGGCGCTGGGCATGGAGGTGGGCTTCCGGCTCCTCGATCAGCAGGAGCTTGCTTCCCTCATCCTCCTGGGCAAGCAGAAGGAACTCGCAGGCCATGAACAGCAGGTTGTTGGAACCCAAGCCGAGCTTGCCGTTGCCATCAAGGCTGAGGTCGAGTTTCTCCAGCAACTGCCGAAGGCGGAGGTCTTCGTGGGCGGTATTGCCGCTGACATTGATAGTGCTCTTGATA
>JADFJZ010000289.1 GCA_022565195.1 Planctomycetota bacterium
GGCGGTGGCGCAGATGCTCACGCCTTTCAAGATGTTCGTCGGCGGCCCGGTGATGCCCGGCACGCAGTACATGTCGTGGGTGCACATCGACGATGTGGCTGGGAACATCACCTTCCCCATCGAGTCGGACCTGGAGGGTCCGGTGAACGCCGTGGCGCCCAACGCGGTGACGGCGCGCGAGTTCGCCCGGACGTTCGGCAAGGTCCTGGGCCGCCCGAGCCTCTTTCCGGTGCCGGGCTTCGCCCTGCGGCTGCGCTTCGGCCCGGTCGCCGAGGTCCTCACCACCGGCCAGCGCGTGGCGCCGAAGAAGCTGCGGGATGCCGGATACGAATTCAAGCACCCGGAACTGGAAGGCGCCTTGCGCGAGATCCTGAAAAAGTAGGGGCGCGGCGGTGTTGCAGGAAGCTGTCAGCTATCAGCTTTCAGCGATCGGCCGGAAAAACAAAAACAACAAAGCTGAGAGCTGAAAGCTGACCGCTGAGAGCTTTCCAGTCCCCCATGTCTGAAGCGCCACAAACCAGCCAGCCCCTTCCCTCGCGCCTCGATCCGGGTCAGCCGACCCATTTGGGCCGCGACGCCATGGCGGCCCTCACCGTCACGGCCATGGCGATCCCGCAGGCCATGGCCTACGCGCAGATCGCCGAAGTCGACCCGCGCCACGCGCTCTACGCCACTGTCATCCCCACCATCGTGGCGGCGCTGATCGGCAGCAGCCGGCATCTTGTCACCGGCACGACCAACTCGTTCTGCATGTTATTGTTTGTGATTGTGGCCCCGCTGGCGGCGGTCGGGTCGGTGCGTTATTTCCCCCTGGTGCTGCTGTTGGCGCTGATTTGGCTGGAGCCGGTGCTGGCGACTTACCTGCACCAGCAGTTCGAGTCGTACACGCTCGTTTTGATTGACGGCTCCTCCAGTATCCAAATCGCAGACCATTACGTTGACGCCGAAGAGAAACAAGTTCTGGAGGACTTCTTCGAGCAGGCCGGCAGCGGCGAACCGCCGCCCGGGCCGTACCCGCGCGCAGATCTCGTCGAGTTGATTCTCAAGGGAAACAACGGCTCTTTCTTGAAGGATCTCACCAGGAACAACAAGGTCAAACTGTATACGTTCGCCGACCGGACCGTGAGGATCGCGACGCTCAAAACCAATCGCACGGAACATCCCGACGATGATGAGGAAGCAGTAGCCGTTGAGACACTCGATATCCAACTGGATCACTCCGGCTCGGCCACCGACCTCGGACAGACTTTGCGGCAGGCTGTCGATTCGCTCAACGGCGCACCCGCCGCCGTGGTCGTGATCAGCGACGGCGGTTTCAATCAAGGCGAATCGGCCGAGGTTCTCGGAGATTTCGCCCAAGCGCGGGATATACCCATCTACACCATCGGGGTCGGCGAAGCCGCCCCGCCCCGAAACTGCCGAGTGGCAGAACTCGTCGCCCCGCCCAACGCTTTCATCAATGATCCCTTTGAAATCTCGACACGCATCGATACCGTTGGCCTCACGGGCGAGGCGATCACGGTCGAACTTCTCACCAAACAGCCCGGCGCGACCGGCCGGCCCACGCTCGTCGAAAGCAAGACCATCCAGACGGTCCCCGGCGTGACGCGATACCCGTTGAGCTTCGCGTATCGGGGCGAACGCGCGGGCCGATCCGTATTCATCATTCGGGCTACGGCTGGTGTTGCGGAACCCATCACAAGCGACAATCAGAGCCAGACGTACGTGAACATTCTGGACAACAAAATGAAGGTGCTGCTGGTCGCCAGCGGCCCGAGCTGGACCTACCGCTTCCTGGCCCGACTCCTGGAGCGCGATGAAACGTTCGACGTAGCCTGCTGGTTGCAATCAGCAGATCGCACGGCCGTCCGCGACGGCAACACGGTGATCGATCATCTGCCGGACAGCGCGGCTGAGCTGTTTGACTATGACGTGATCGTTCTTTTGGACCCGGATGCCCGGTCTTTGCCGGATGGCTGGGCGGAACTCGTCGATACGCACGTAATCCGCAACGGCGCGGGGCTGATGTACTGCGCCGCACGAGGCCACACTCCCATGTTTTTCCACACGCCCTCGGCTGAGCCGCTCGTGCGGCTGTTGCCGGTGGTGCCACATCCGGAAGCCGACTTCATCATCAACGAGATCGGCTATTACCAGCGGCAGGCTCAGCCGATCGAGTTCGTGCGGGGCGCGCTGGATCATGCGATGTTCTCCGGGCGTCTGGCCGGCGTCGAAACGACCCGCAGCGGAGAGATGTGGAAACAACTGGGCCGCGTTTTCTGGCACTACCCGGTACGACACGAAAAGGCTGCGGCGACCGTGCTGCTGCGGCATGGCCATCCTCGAATGCGCAACTCCGCCGGTGGGCATGTGCTGCTGGCAACGCAGTTCGTCGGTGGGGGGCGAACCACGTTTCTGGGATTCGACGGCACGTGGCGCTGGCGGCGATACGGTGAGGATCTGTTCGACCAGTTCTGGGTGCAAAATATTCGTCAGTTGGCGGAGGGCCGCCTGTCGCCCGACACTGCCCGTGGACAGATTCAGACCGACCGCACCCGTTATTCAGCCCGCGAGCCGATTGTGTTTCGAGCGCGCTTGAGCAGTGCGGATTATCAACCGCTCGACGTGCCCTCCATACCTCTTCAGATCGCGAGTGACCGTGCCGACATCGAGCCAACACAGATCACGCTGCGATCTGATCCGAATCGCATCGGCTGGTACAAAGGGCAGTTCGTACCAACCCAGTTGGCCCGCTATGTCGCCTCGATTCGTCTTCCTGGAGCGGTCGGCGGGGAGGATGCGATCCTCACTCACGAGTTCGAGGTCCGGGAGTCCGATCGGGAAATTCTCAAGCCGCAGATGGATCGCAAGCAATTGGTAACGCTTGCCCGGCGTTCAGCCGGTGGGGCTTACTGCGAGATCAATGAGGCGTTCGCCCTGCCGGAGCGCATCCCCGATCGTCACGAAACAACGACCACCCGAGGCAACGCCGAACCGTTGTGGGACACGGGCTGGATGCTGGCTGGGCTTGTGGGGTTGCTGAGTTTGGAATGGGCGCTCAGAAAGCGATGGCATTTGTTATGAATCGCAGTCAAGGTGTATTCTGGAACGCAAGAGTGCTCTCGATGCAATAAGTCCCATCGGGACGACTGAAGTGGAGTAGGCGAACGTCTCTGAGGTCGAGCGCCTCAGCCGTCCCTACAGGACTAAATCCAAGTTCTGGACTTGGAACCCAGCGATAAATCGCTGGGCTATTATCGAATGTCCCTACGGGACAACCAGGCGCTAAACAGATACTCAGCCGCGGCGGGACACGAGAAAACGATGATCGAACTTGCTGCCATAGACTTATTCGAATCGCGAATCCTGCCGCGGCTGCACGCGCTGGTGCGCCGCATTCGGTTCTACGTGTTCGCCGACGGTCTGGCTGACACCAGTGCGGTGGTGCTGCTGTGCTTTATCGCTCAAATCAGCATCGACTACCTCTTTCACTTGCGCGTGGACCTTCGCGCGACCCTGCTCTTGGTCGTCATCGCCGTCATGGGCGTCGCCGTGTGGAAGCGACTCATTCAGCCCCTGATGGCCGACCTGGACGTCGCCGACGCGGCGATGATCGTTGAACGGAAGTTCCCGCAACTCGAAAGCCGGCTGATCAGTGCTTTACAGTTCTCCGCCCTCGCA
>JADFJZ010000290.1 GCA_022565195.1 Planctomycetota bacterium
ACGCGCATTCTCCCGAGGCGGGCGAGGTCACCATATACGCCTGCGGTCCTGAGCCGATGATGAAAGCCGTGGCGGATCTGTGCGCGCTGCGCCGCATCGACTGCCAGTTGTGCATGGAACGCTCCATGGCCTGCGGGATGGGCACCTGCCAGTCGTGCGTCGTTCCGATTCACGATGCCGATGCACCCGACGGCTGGTGCTACAAACTATGCTGCACCGAAGGCCCGATCTTCGATGCACGACAGGTCATCTGGGAATAGCCGAGATTTCTTGCCACGAAGCTGAAGGCGACCGATGAGGGAGCCTGAAGGAGACACGAAGAACAGGTAGGGTGGGCACGGCCCACCAGCAGACGAGTTGGTGGGCTATGCCCACCCTACGCCTACGCCTGCCTGTTTGCCACCAACTTTAGTTGGTGGTTAGGGAGTCCGCCGCAGGCGGATTGACAGCCGGCTTCAGCCGGGCTTTTGAACTCTTCGAGAAGCCCGGCTGAAGCCGGCTCAAGACAAGAAGTTCTTGGCCGTTGACCACCGACTAAAGTCGGTGGCAAACAAAGCATCGGCGGTGAGATCAAGATATCTTCGCGAGAGATCTTGTCATGAGCCGAGTGTTTCGAGGATTGCCGTCAGGTCGAAGGGGCGCGCCACGGTGACGGTCACGCCGAAGAGGCTGCGCGGGTCGGTGCGCGGTTCGAGGCTGAAATCGTCGTGGCCGAGCGCGCTCGCGAGGAAGGATTCCAGCATCGGCCGGCAGGCCGCGAGAGTTTCGGGCGTGTTGGGCGCGAGGGCGCGATCATTGATAAACAACTCGAACTCCCGGCGGCTGAATCGCAACGGCTCCGGGCCGTTGAAGTGCTCTTCCAGAAGCTGACAGGCGCGAGCGGCACAGCGCAGCGCTTGGCGGAGGCGGTCGTCGTTGCTGCCGTCCACAGCCGCCTTGCGGTTGTAGCGCAGGCCCCAGCGATCCCCGGCGTTGTCCATGCTGTAGTCGGCTTCGTGGCCGATGAGCATCACGCCGGGCCCCGCGGGCACGTGGCGATAGTCGGCCACATCAATAAGCAGCTCGTCCAGCGTGTGCTCGCGAATCCACTCGTGAAACACATCGATGAACTCAGCCGGATCAATCGCCAGATCGCCGTCCACATAGATCTTCACATTGACGTGTTGAAGTTCCATCGTTCAAAAGTCTCAAATAACCCAATTGTCGGCCGGCACAAGGGTCGTCCGCCAGGGGAATCAGGCCGGACCTTGCGGCTGTTCGTCGGTCAGCGAGACAGACTCCATACGCATGCGGTTGTAGCAGCTATGAACTGCTTCAATGAACAATTGTGCCTCTTCGATCGTGTGCCCTGCCGACTCCGCGGTGAACGGCGCCTCCGCTCGGGCGTGGACGGCGAACAAGTAGTTGGCGAACTTTCCGCCTGCATAGGGATCGAAGAATATCTTCGTATCATAATAGCGCTCGCGGAACTCATCGACAACTTCGTCCGGATCATTGGACACGTCGTCGTACCGCATCTGCACCAGGGCCTTGGCCGCCTTGATCATGGCGCCATAGGCCTCGGTGCCGGCCTGCTGCACGTTGCCGGCTTCGAGAAACAGTTGCGACTCAAAGACCCTGCGCTCCGCCTCGGTAATCGCGAACTGGAACGCGGTGACCACCTCGCCGGCGCACTCGCCCTTGCCGATGTCGCCGGTGCTGTATTCCCGCGGGTCGGCCCAGTCCGTGTAGAACGAGGGATCCGCGTCGTGCTCAGGCGCGTTGCCCTTGAGATCGTCGAGCACCTGGCGAATCTGGGCCTTGCCGATCCGACTGACGAACTTCGGAAACCGTTCGTCCTTTTGCCGCATGCGCAGGTAGAAGTCCGTGATGCGATCCAAGGCGTCGGGAATCCGCTTCGAGGGAATGGCCACGATCGGCAATCCATACGAACCCGCATTTTCTTCCCACTGTCCACCGAGGACGACTTGAAAGTGAGGCACCTGGTAGCCATTGATGATGCGGGTCACGCCGTAAAACCCAATGTCGGCCACGTGGTGCTGCCCGCAACTGTTGAAGCAGCCGCTGATCTTGACGTGCAGGTCCTGGACGGCCTGATCCATTTGAAAGCTCTTCTCAGCCAGGCGCGTCATCAGTTCGGTGGCCAACCCGCGCGACGACGAAATGCCCAGCTTGCAAGTGTCGGTGCCGGGGCAAGCCACGATGTCCAGAATGTTGCAGGCGCCGGCGCGCCCGAGCCCCGCCGCGTCGAGGGCGTCAAAAAGCGCGGGAACGTCGGCCTTGCTCACCCAGCGAATCACGAAGTTCTGTTCGACCGTCGTCCGGATCGTACCGTTCGTGAACCGCCGAACGATGTCGGCCAGGGCGCGAAGCTGATCAGCGGTAATGTCGCCGAGCGGCAGTGCGACCGTCGCGGTGACGTAGCCTTCCTGGCGCTGCTCGCGAATGTTGGTCTTCAGCCACCGTGCATAACGCTCATTGCCGTTGACGGCGGGCAATTCGCCCGGCGGATTGAGTGGCGTCTCGTCCTCCTCGTCGATCCCGTCGAGGTACTCTTTCCAGCGCGGATCGTCCTTGAGCTTCTGCCGCTCCTGGAGCACCTCGGCCCGGAACTTATCAATGCCCCACTTGCGGATGAGGAACTTGATGCGCGCTTTGTTGCGGTTCTTCTTCTCACCGTGCTGCGCGTAGACCCGCGCGACTGCTTGCGCCATCGGCAGGAGTTCCTCGGTAGGCAGAAACTCGTCGAAGACCTTGGCCTGCTGCGGCACGGCGCCGAGTCCGCCGCCCACCACGAACCGAAAGCCCTGCTCTTCTTTGCCATCCACCACGCGCTTCACGGCGGTGTATCCAATGTCGTGCATTGCGGTCAGGCCGCAGGCATGTTGCGCGCAGCCGCTGAATGTGGGCTTAAACTTGCGACCGAAGTTTTGCACGTCCGGGTGACCCAGCAGAAAGCGCGACAGCACGCGAGCGTAGGGCGTAACGTCGAAGACTTCATCCGGACAGACGCCCGCGTAGGGACAGGTAGTCACGTTGCGGACACTGTTGCCGCAAGCCTCCCGAGTTGTGATGCCCACGGCGGCCAAGCGGCGCATGAGCGTCGTGACGTCGTCGAGGTGGATGAAATGCAGTTGGAAGTCCTGCCGGGTGGTGACGTGGGAGATTCCGTCGGAGTACTCCTCGGCCAGTTCCGCCATCGCTTCGAGCTGCTCCGGGTTCATCCCGCCGTAAGGGATCTTGATTCGCAGCATCCCCGGCGCGTCCCACAGAGTGTTGGGGCCTTTGGTCGGATTGCCTTCGGGGTAGGCCAACTTGCGGGATTCCTGCCCGTCATGGCGCTGGCCGTTGTCGTAGCGCTGGCCGTAGGCGCCGCGGCGAAGCCGCGTCTCGGCGAAAATCTTCTCGTCGAGCTTGCCCTGGCGGCGCAGCTCGATCTCCGACTCGAATTTGTCAATCTCCTCCGCGAGGTCTTCGGGGAGTTGGCCCACGAGCCGCTCCCTCCAGAGTGTATTGCTTGCTTTCATTTGAGTTCCTCCAGCCCGGTGTTGCTCCAGCGAAATGGACTATTCCTATTGTAGAAAACTGCTCAGGCCAACGCAATCCATTATCGGCCAGCGCCGATACCTAGAGATGTAGTCGATAGGATTCGTCCGGCATTTAAGGTAT
>JADFJZ010000291.1 GCA_022565195.1 Planctomycetota bacterium
TTTTCAAAGGTGATCTCCCGGGGAGAGAGATCAATGGCGCGAGCGTAACCCGTGTTGTTCGTAATGAACACGCGACCTTCTACTATAACGGGAGCGCTCCATATGGCTATGCCGGTAGGGTAGACACGACGTGGTGTCCCGTTTCGCGAATCTAACAGGTGAATATTGCCATCCTCTGTGCCCAAGGCAAGAATGTTGTCTGAAGTGGCAGGGGAAGACAAGCTTGCAGCGTTAAGCTTGTATACCCACCTGGATTCACCTGTAAGAGCATCAACGGCATGAAGGCGGCGATCCCTTGCTGACAGATAGACTACCCCTTTATGGACCAGTGGTGCCGCTAACACAATATCCGAGGTTGTGAACCTCCACCGCGTCTCGCCGCCGCTTTTGTCCAAAGCCAACAGATGGCCGTTACGCAACACAACGTATAGATAATCTCCCGCTACAGTCACAGGCAAATCAACCGGGCTGGAAACACCTCGCTCCCACAACACATCCCCGGTTGCGCCGTCCAAAGCGAGAATGCGGGCGTCCCCAGTGCCTACGTAAAGGGTTCCATCTACAACTGCCGGTGGTGACGTGATAGTGCCTTCAGTATGAAGTTGCCAAAGGATTGTTCCATCGAGTTGGGGTGAGTCGACCGGTAAATAGCCAGTTCGCTGGTGGTTTCGTTGCAGGAGGATCCGGAGCTGTTGCTGCGGGAATACTACGCTCAGCCGCTGCACCGCATTCCTCCGCGATCGGGAGCAGAGCCGGCGGTGGGTTGGCCTCGCTGTTGAGCGCACCGCTGCTCAGGGAACAAGTGGCCGTGTACTACTTCGACAAAAAGAGCAATGTGTTGCAATTGGAGGTCATGCAACGGCACCCGCCGATGAGCCTCGAAGCGGTGGCTGCTTACAACGACATGAAGGAAGCGATTCACGCCTGGGCGGATGACTCGCTCGAGGGCGGCTACACGCTCCACGCAGTGGGCCAGACGCCGTATATCGAAGACGTGCAGATGATCGCGGACAGCGATCTCAACCGCGTGATCTGGCTGGTCATCGGCGTGATTGGGGTGATTGTTCTGGCCGTGATCCGCCGTCCAGCGCTCACGATCGCGATGCTCGGGGCCACGCTCATTTCGTACGCCGCCGCATTCGGGCTGACCGGCTGGGTCTTCGTCGATTTCCTGGGCAAGAGCGGCATCGATTACAAAGTGCGACTCTTGCTCTTCGTGATCATCGTGGCGACCGGCCAGGACTACAACATATTCCTGGTGCGGCGGATGATGGAAGAGATGCGTTCATTCAAGCTCGGCGAAGCCATCACGCGCTCGATCGTCCTGACCGGGCCGATCATCAGCTCCTGCGGGATGATCATGGCGGCCACGCTCGGTTCGCTGGCCACCACGCGCGTGGACCTCACCGTGCAACTCGGCTTTGCCTGTGCGGTGGGCATATTGATAGATACCTTCCTCGTTCGCCCGTTGCTCATTCCCAGTTTCTTCCTGATTTGTGAGCGATTCCGCTTACGGCGACTGGGTCTGGCGGACGAAAACTCTCTACTGTCAGTCCCTGCTTCTGCAGAGTGACCGTGATCGCGCCGTGCTCCGACGTGCTGAAGGAACGATAGTCGGCCACCATACCCTTCAGCGCCGAAGCCATCGGCCCACTCCGATGGTGGCTGGACTGCAACACGTATAATGGATCGACCGCGGCGATGAAATCCGCCGTGGCTTCGTTGACCGAGCCGTGGTGCGGCAGGATGAGCACTTCAGCACGCAGATCGACGCCGCAAGTTAGAAGGCTCTCCTGGGCATAGCGATCGATGTCGCCGGTCAGCAGGATGCTCCGCCCGGCGTACGTCAGCCGAATCACCAGCGATGTATCGTTGACAGTCGTTTTCGGAGGCAGCCCCGCAGGAGGCCAGAGCACTTCCGCCCGCACCGCCGATCCGCCAAGATCAAGATCGAAGCCCTGCGGACCCGCCTGAATGTGGTCGATCGCGATCCCGAGCGCGCGGGCCTGGGCGAGCAACAGGCCATCGGGCTTGTCTGCCTCGGCGATCCGCTCGAAGTGCGGCGAGATGATGAGGCGGTCGATGGCCACCAATTCGCACAGTGCAAACAATGCGGAATAGTGATCGAAATTCGGGTGGCTGATGATCGCTCCGTGGATGCGCCGGATGCCCCGTTCGCGCAGGGCAGGCATGACGGTGTGACGACCCGCGTCATAGTCCGCCAGCGTGCCGGCGTCATAGAGGTAGGCTTCGCCGTTGGGCATCTCGATGAGGGTGGCGCTGCCGGGCCCGACCGCCAGCAGGGTGATCCGCAGGGCATCGTTTTCTCCGGCGGGCACAAACGCCGGGATCGCAGCCAGCGCTGCTGCCGCAGCGATCACAGCGGGCCAGCGTGCTTTCAACCGAAATTCAAAAGGGCTTTTCGGCGAGCGCCACAATACCACCGCCACGACCAGCGCGTAGTACAAAGCAATCCACCAACCCGGCGGCGTGGGGACGTCGATCATTGCCGCTGGGACGCGCGACAACATATCGACGATCCACAACAGGAGATTCGTGATTCCCTCCAGCACCGCCCCAAAGACGATGGCACTGCTCGGCCAAAGAAGCCCGAACAAAAGTTTGACGAAACCGCCGGCCAAGGTCAGAAAAACGAATGGCAACAGCAGCGCGGAGAAAGGCCAGCCGAAGGTGGATAGGCTGTTGAAGTGATAGGCCACCAGCGGCGCGCCCACGATCCAGGCCGTCAGGCACATCCAGAACGTGGCCACGAAATAGCGCGCCGGGCGTTGCAGCAGCGCCGACCGTATTCTCGCCAGCCCGGCTTGCGGCGGCTTAAACGCGACGCCGATTTTCCGTCCCATGCCCGCATCTGCCGAAGAAGTCCGGCCGAATAGCCGTTTGCTCACCGGCCACGCGACGACCGGCGTCAGATAACAGATGCCCAGCACCACGGCGAACGAAAGCTGGAATCCCGCCTGAAACAACTGCATGGGATTCCACAGCAGCAGGACCAGCGCAGCCAGCGAGAGGCTGTTCAGCACGTTGGCCGGTCGGCGAAGCAAGTATCCCAAACAGAAGGCCAGCGCGATAATCGTAGCCCGAATCACGGACGGACGGGGCTCGACCAGGACGGCGTAGACCACCAGCACGATCAGCACCAGCGCCGCCGTGGCACGCTTGGACAGACCGCCCGCCTGCCCTGCGAACCACAACATGAATGCCAGCAACCCGATGTGCATGCCGCTCAAGGCCAGAAAATGCGCCGTGCCCGTGCGCCTGAAAGCGTCGTACATCCTCGCGTCGATCTGCGATCGCTGGCCGAGGAGCATGGCGCTGAGCAGGGCCTGGCGATCGAGTTGGTTTTCCAGAACGTCGTCGAGCAACAGAAACTTCGCCTCCAGGCGCAGGCGCGATTGCCAGCGCCGCCAGGCGGAACCCGGCAACGGCTCTTTCGTGATGGCTTCGGGGTACTTGCAGGTCAGTCCGGCGTGGATGCCCTGGCGGCGTTTGGCCAGCGCCCAATCAAACTGGCCGGGGTTGCTCGGCGCCGGCGGTTTGTAAAGCCGGCCGAAAATGCGGATGCGATCGCCACAATACAGATCAAACACTGGCTCCCGAACGGTCACATCCACCAGACCGCGCAGCTCGACCGGGCCGTCCTCGC
>JADFJZ010000292.1 GCA_022565195.1 Planctomycetota bacterium
CGACAAACCGATTGATTGCGGAGGTGATCGAAATGCCTAGCGTGCGTGCCTGACGAACGAAGTCGGATTTGGCCTTATCGACTGCGGGGTTGACTACGAGCAGGTCCGCCGCCGCGAGGTCGCGCTCATCATGCGCGCCGAGATGGAAATCAATCGGCAGGCCCTGGAGTTCCTGGATGGATGTCGCGAGATCCGATTCACTCGCCAGATCGGTGACGATGACCTTGGCATTCTGCTCCGCGAGCCAGCGGCTGACGCCCACGCCGCCGCCGAACCGACCCAACCCCATGACGACGACGTTTTTTCCTGAGAAGTTCGCGGGGGACATGGAAAGTCAGAAGCCCACAGCCTGGGCGATGTCTTGGGCAAATTCCCGGCAGGCAGTTTCGACGGCCTGAGTCCAGTTACGTTCGCCCTGTTGCTTGTATTGTGCCTGATCGAAGGCGTAAATCACACTGCGCGAAGCGTTCACGATCGCGCCGGTCCCGTCGGGTTTGAAGCAATGGGCGATATCAGCGGCGGACATTCCTTGAGCCCCATATCCGGGAACGAGGAATAAGCTTTTCGGCATCAGCATTCGCAATTTCTTGGCGGTGTCGACGTTGCGAGGCGCCACGACCGCACCCAGGCAGCTATAGCCGCTCTCGCCCACCAATCCATCGTCGCCGGCCCAGCCGTCGAGCAGTTGGGCCAAATGTTCGCTGAGAGTGACGCCCTGCGCATTCGTGAAACCCTGCACGTCGTCGGCGGACTCGTTGCTGGTTTGAATCAGTGCAAAAACGCCTTTGCCCTCTTCGCGGCAGACATCGAGAAACGGCTTGAGCCCGTCCAGCCCCAGAAATGAGTGCAGCGTTACGGCATCGGGGGCCGTCGAGTGGCTCATGTTGTCGAAATCCGGGCGGGCCAACTGTGCCCGGGCATACAAATCGGCGGTGTGGCCTACATCGCCGCGCTTGCAGTCGCCGATGACCAACAGTCCGAGCTTGGCTGCCTCCTGCACCAACTCCATGTAGGCATCGACACCTTCGCCATAATAGCGCTCGAAATAGGCGATATTTATCTTCACGGCCGGCACGATCGGGGCCACGGTTTTGATCACCGTCCTGCAAAATTCCAGAATTGCATCCAGCGCCGATTCCGTATCCCTGCCATCGCCGAAGCCGGGCATGTCCCGGATCGCCGAGGGCAACCGGGAGTACACTGGATCGATGCCCACGCAAACGGGCGTTTTCTTTTCTCTAATCGCCATATTGAGGCGATCGGCAAAATGGGCTGGCATCTCGTTTTCCTGTGGGGCGCGCGACGGCTGCCTGTTGCGGAATATAGTTGCATGAGTGCGTCGATGCAAGGTGACTCGTCGATTCAGGCAACAATCGCCGCTGTTTTGGATATACTCATGGTGATGGCGAAGAAGAAGAAGAAAGGTAAGAAAGTTCGAGTCGCTTTTCGGCGCAACCGTACCCAGCCGGCGCGCGATAAGAGTTGGACGCGCCAGTTCAACGAGCACGGCTTCGAAAACACCGACACCGTCAACCGCGAGAGCCTGATTCCCAAGGGGGACATGTCCCGCAAGCGAACGATCATCGAAGACGAGGACACCTCCGACTTGAACCTGCGCGAAGGCAGGGCCGTCGCCATGCGCGGGCTGATCGTCGACGTGGATGACGGCGAGCGCGTCTGGCCTTGCACGGTAAGGCGTATTCTACGCACGCGCCTCATCGACGAGCGGCATCCTGTGGCTGTCGGAGATATGGTGCAGTTCATGATCTCCGCTGAGGCCTCAGGCGCCGATCAGGCAGGTGTCATCTACAGCGTCTACGCGCGTACCAGCCAACTGACACGGCGATCCGGCGAACGCGTCCACGTCATCGCAGCCAACGTCGACCAAGTGCTGATCGTCGCCTCCGCCGATGAGCCGCCTCTGAAGCCGCAGTTGATCGATCGCTATCTCGTCGCAGCCCATGCCGGCGATATCACGCCGCTGATCTGCATCAACAAGATTGATCTCGGCGATGAAGAGGAAATCGCCAGCGTCGCCGAGATGTATTGCAGAATCGGATATCGAGTCATCTTGGCCAGCGCGGCGACGGGTGAAGGCATCGACGCACTGAAGACCGCGCTGGCGAGGAAAGAGACCGTTGTTGCAGGCCAGAGCGGAGTGGGCAAGAGCACTCTTCTCAATGCGATGCAACCGGGCCTGCAACTGGCCACCGCGGAAGTTTCGCAAACGAATTTCAAGGGCAAACACACTACGACCACCGCGCAGTTGTTGAAGCTGGCGTTTGGGGGGTATGTCGTTGACACGCCGGGCGTACGCTCCTACGACCTGGCCGTCGTGCCGAAGAACGAGTTCGAGCTGCACTTTGTGGAGTTTGTCGCGCACGTTCCTCACTGCCGGTTCCCGGATTGTACACACATCCATGAGGGCGAATGCGCGATCAAACAGGCGATCGAAGATGGGTTGATCGATCCTCGCCGATACGAGAGCTACTGCCGGCTTTATGAGGAGGACTGAGCACTGAGTGAGAAGCTCCTCGTGAAGTCTCCGTCGGTGCGCACAGGCCACCTGCTGCTCACGCTTTCTTGCGTCATCCTTGTTGGCATCATTGTGTGGTGGCTTTCGCCGCTGGCGATGATCTACCTCCTGACGGACGGGCTGGTTGCGCTGGGCATTATGTTTGCCGCGACGACCTTTGGCATGTGGTTCGTGCCGCTGTTTTTACCAGGGCAGCCACTGGCGCTGCGCTGGCATATGATCATCGGGGCGGGCTTGGGCGCTGGATTGTTGAGCCTGAGCATGCTCGCGCTCGGCGCGGCAGGGCTGCTGTACCGACCGGTGATTGTCGGCGGATTGTTGGTCCTGGGTGTGGCCGGCCTCGCTCGACTGTTGATTTTGCTGATCCGGCACCAGGCCTGCTTGATGCCGGAAGATCGGCTGTTCGACAAACAGCCCCAGGGGCCACGCTTCAATCCCGCATACATGTTACTGCTTGGCTTGATGCCTTTTCTCGCGTTGGCCCTGTTGGTCACCACCGTGCCGCCAGGCGTGATTTGGGCGGAAGAGGGTTTCGGATACGACGTGCTTGAGTATCACCTCGAGGTTCCAAAGGAATACTATCACGACGGACAAATTACTTACTTGCCACACAACATCTACAGCAACTTCCCGATGAACGCGGAGATGCTCTATCTGCTGGCGATGATCGTCAAGGGCGATACGCCGCAGGAGGGCGCCATTCTGGGCAAATTCCTGAACACGCTGATGGGCGTGCTCTTCGTCTTGACGGCTTGGACCATCGGGCGCGAATACGATCTGATTGCTGGTGTGGTCTGCGCCTTGCTGGCCGGTTCCGCACCTTGGGTGATGTACCTCTGCGGCATGGCCTATGTCGAGAATGGCATGCTTTTCTTCGGTATGTTGTCCGTGGCGTGCTTAGGTCTGTATGCCGATCCGAGGCGGTCGAGGGACCAGGATTGGAGGCTCGTATTTCTGGCGGGACTGTTCGCGGGATTGTCGTGCGGGTTCAAATACACGGCGGTCGCGATGATTGCGATTCCGCTGTTCATCGTGTTCTGCATGTTTGCCTTCGGCCAGAGGCGGAATCGATCGCGTGACGTTCCCGAGCATGATGAGACGCGCGTGCCGACAATCCTGGACCA